>JAYSPY010000159.1:0-5174 GCA_043721855.1 Pseudorhodobacter sp. | reverse complement strand
GCACGTTCTATCTGGAAAGGCCCCTTCGTTGACGGCTACGTCCTGAAGAAGGCTGAAAAAGTCAAAGACAGCGGCAAAAGCGAGGTCATCAAGATCTGGTCGCGCCGGTCCACCATCCTGCCACAATTCGTTGGGCTGACCTTTGCTGTTTATAACGGCAAAAAGCACATCCCGGTGAATGTGACCGAAGAAATGATTGGCCAGAAGTTTGGTGAGTATTCGCCAACACGGACCTATTATGGTCACGCGGCCGATAAAAAAGCGAAACGGAAATAAGCCATGGCAAACGATAAAAATCCGCGCCGCGTGGCCGAAAACGAAGCTCAGGCGATTGCGCGCATGTTGCGCACCAGCCCACAAAAGCTGAACCTCGTCGCCGGTCTGATCCGGGGCAAGAAGGTGGAAAAGGCGCTTGCCGACCTCACCTTCTCCAAGCGCCGCATTGCGGGCGACGTGAAGAAATGCCTGCAATCCGCGATTGCGAACGCCGAAAACAACCACAATCTGGATGTTGACGGGCTGATCGTGGCCGAGGCCTATGTTGGCAAGAACCTGGTGATGAAGCGTGGCCGTCCGCGCGCCCGTGGCCGGTTCGGCAAGATCATGAAACCGTTCAGCCAGTTGACCATTACGGTCCGTCAAGTAGGGGAGACTGCATAATGGGTCAGAAGGTCAATCCTATCGGCATGCGTTTGCAGGTCAACCGCACGTGGGACAGCCGCTGGTTTGCGGAATCCAAGGACTATGGCAATCTGCTGTTGGAAGATTTGCGCATGCGCGAATACATCCACGAAGAATGCAAGCAGGCTGGTGTCTCAAAGGTTATCATCGAGCGCCCGCACAAAAAGTGCCGTGTGACCATTCACACAGCGCGCCCCGGCGTGATCATCGGCAAAAAAGGCGCCGATATTGAAACGCTGCGCAAGAAACTGACTGTGTTCACCAAGTCTGAACTGCACCTTAACATCGTTGAAGTGCGCAAGCCTGAAATGGACGCGAAACTGGTGGCGGAATCCATCGCACAGCAAATGGAGCGCCGGGTGTCTTTCCGCCGCGCCATGAAGCGCGGTGTGCAGAACGCCATGCGGATCGGTGCGCTGGGTATTCGGGTAAACGTGGCTGGCCGTTTGGGCGGGGCAGAAATTGCCCGGACCGAATGGTACCGCGAAGGCCGCGTGCCGTTGCACACCCTGCGGGCCGACATTGATTATGCGACGTATGAGGCGAAAACCGCATATGGCATCATCGGTGTGAAGGTCTGGATCTTCAAAGGCGAAATCCTTGAACATGATCCACAAGCGCATGATCGTCGTCACGCTGAGGCACAGGAAGGCGCTGCACCGCGCCAACCACGCCGCGAACGCGCGTAAGGGAGCATTAACAGATGTTGCAACCCAAACGGACCAAGTTCCGCAAGCAGTTCAAAGGCCGTATCCACGGCGAAGCCAAGGGCGGATCGACCCTGAACTTCGGCACATTCGGCCTGAAGGCAACTGAACCAGAGCGGGTAACCGCGCGCCAGATCGAAGCGGCCCGCCGCGCGATCACCCGCCACATGAAACGCCAGGGCCGTGTCTGGATCCGGATTTTCCCGGATGTTCCAGTCTCGTCCAAGCCCGTTGAAGTGCGGATGGGTAAAGGCAAAGGCTCCACCGATTACTGGGCATCCAAAGTGAAGCCCGGCCGCATCATGTTCGAGATCGACGGCGTCGCCGAAGTGATCGCCCGTGAAGCGCTGCGTCTGGGCGCCATGAAGCTGCCGGTCACAACGCGCGTGGTTATCCGCGAAGATTGGTGAATGGTTGGGGCGCAAGCCCCGACGTATGAGATTGGCCCCTGCTGGAAACGGTGGGGGCTTTTTTGGGGGGGCTATCCGTCTATATCTTCGTAATAGGTCAGCGCGGCAAGGTTGCGCCGCTGATGCACGATCCGCAGGATGGCTGCACGCCTCAAGCCAATTTGGACCGGCAGAAAGAAAATGATGTGCTTTTCATAGGGCGTTGACCGCATCCCATGTAGCATCAGGTCGCGCGGACGGCCGCAGTTGGGGTCTTCGGCAATGCGGTTCATGACAGTGGACAGACCCGCGAAGTAATGTCGCCACTGCTCAGCGGCCCACCGTTCCAGCGTATAAGCGCGGATATCCTCGATATCCGTCATGGCCCTGCGAGATAGCCGAATTGTCATCAGCGAAACGCGTCAGGCTCAAACGCGCGCGGGTCGAATTCGATGTACTCGCCGCGTTCCACTTCTTCCGCCGCAGCTTCCAGCTCCGCCTTTAATGCGAAGAAAGCCCGCGCGCCGTCTTTTTCCATGATCGACCTCATCCCGGCCCGAACGACCTCGCTGAGGTTGGCATAAGCGCCGGACCGGATTTGCGCTTCGGCGTAGTCTTGCATGGGTTTGGTGAGGTGGACGTTGGGCATGAAGGGGCCTCCTTATGGCAGATAGTAGCAGATACTGACATATGGGCAAGGGTTCCTAGCTCAGGTCACTTTAGGGCTATTTGTTAATCAAGTGTATTGCGGAGCGGTTGGGGTAGGGGTTGTAACAGCACGGCATTTTTACCGTCGGGTGCTACACAAAGGCGCTGTTGCAACTCGGAAACAGTCAGAATCGTTACGTTGAACTCCGACGCTAGCTGGTCACGGCAAGATAGAAAATCGTTGTCGTCCGTTACAAACACGTCCCGCTTGCTTTCTATGTGCCGTTCGAGATGAAGGCAATCGCCGTGGTTCTGCCTACCAACAATCCTTTCAATTGCTCGATACTTCGACTCTTCGCCTGCCCAGCAGGAGTTGCCCCACGTGGTCAAAGGTGAACCCCACACCGCTACAGGCAGCTCTTTGTTTTTAAGCTTTTTTGTATTTTCGAAACCCTCGATGCCTACGGCATAAAGTTCAACCAATCCAGATACCTCGAGTTTTCTGAGCGCCTTTAAATCCGCATTCTTGTCGACTGAAATGGCTAGTTTCCTCATGCTGAACAGCTTTCTATGGCAATTTCGTTTTTCTGTAAGTGATACGGCGAATGCTGCCTGTTCGCTATGAAAGAATATTTGGCTCGAATAAAAGCCCAATCTTCCCCCTTGCCCAATCCCACCATCCCCCCTATACGCAGCCATCCACGGTTTTGGGGCATCCCCGAATCGGGGTTTATCATTGATCCACTGGGTTCAGCGTGACCTTGCAGATGCAAGGGCGTTCCGGTGATGTTGAAAAAGGAACTGCCGCATGGCCAAGAAAGCCACTGCAAAGACAACTCCTGTGGCGCCGGTAAGGCCTGCTGCCGAGTTGCGTGCAAAATCGCCGGATCAGCTGCGTGACAGCTTGATTGCGTTGAAGAAAGAAGCGTTCAATCTGCGCTTTCAGCAGGCCACTGGCCAGTTGGAAAACACCGCCCGTATGCGTGCCGTGCGCCGCGATGTGGCCCGTATCAAGACCGTCTTGACCCAAAAAGCCGCTGACGCGGCTGCAGCGAACTGAGGATCACCCCATGCCCAAGAGAATTCTGCAAGGTGTCGTGACTTCGGACAAGAACGAACAGACCATCACGGTTCTGGTTGAACGTCGCTTCAAGCACCCGTTGCTGCAAAAAACCGTCCGCAAGTCTAAGAAATACCGGGCCCACGACGAGAACAATATCTACAAGACCGGAGACTCGGTTCGCATTGAAGAATGCGCGCCTATTTCCAAGACCAAACGCTGGACGGTTGTTATCGCTGCGTAAGCGGCAACCACTGTCTGAATTTCTACAATACGAAACCCTGGGCAATGATGCCCAAAGGTCGGGAGAAACCAAATGATCCAGATGCAGACCAATCTGGATGTTGCTGATAACTCTGGCGCGCGCCGGGTTCAGTGCATCAAGGTTCTGGGCGGTTCACACCGTCGCTATGCATCCGTGGGCGACATCATCGTGGTGTCGGTCAAGGAAGCCATTCCGAAAGGCCGTGTCAAAAAGGGCGACGTGCGCAAAGCCGTTGTCGTGCGCACCGCCAAGGAAGTCCGCCGCGAAGACGGCACCACGATCCGCTTTGACCGCAACGCCGCCGTCATCCTGAACAATCAGGGCGAACCGGTCGGCACGCGCATCTTCGGGCCGGTCGTGCGTGAACTTCGTGCGAAGAACTTCATGAAGATCATCTCTTTGGCTCCGGAGGTGCTGTAATGGCTGCCAAGCTGAAAAAGGGCGACAAGGTCGTCGTGTTGACCGGCAAGGACAAGGGCCGCAACGGGGAAATCTCCTCGGTGAGCCCCAAGGCCAATCAGGCGGTTGTTGACGGTCTGAACATCGCGATCCGCCACACCAAGCAAAGCCAGACCACACAAGGTGGCCGCGTTGCCAAGGCCATGCCGATCGACCTGTCGAACCTGTCGTTGATTGACAGCACCGGCAAGGCGACGCGCGTTGGCTTCCGTATGGAGGGCGACAAGAAAGTGCGCTTTGCCAAAACCACCGGGGAGGCGATCTGATGCTTGACCAAGCCACCTATACCCCGCGTCTGAAGGCCGACTACAAAGCCCGGATTTGCCCGGCGCTGATGGAAGAATTCGGCTACAAGAACGCGATGATGCTGCCCCGGTTGGACAAGATCGTCATCAACATGGGCGTTGGCGAAGCGGTCAAGGACACCAAGAAGGTGAAAAAGGCCGCTGAGGAACTGACCCTGATCGCCGGTCAAAAGGCCGTCATCACCCATGCCAAGAAGTCGGTCGCCTCGTTCCGCGTGCGGGAAGAAATGCCGCTGGGCTGCAAGGTGACGCTGCGTGGCGACAAGATGTATGAATTCTTCGACCGTCTGGTCACCATCGCCTTGCCGCGTGTGCGTGACTTCCGCGGTGTGAAGGGCTCGTCGTTTGATGGTCGTGGCAACTATGCCATGGGCCTGAAAGAGCAGATTGTGTTCCCCGAGATCGAATTCGACAAGGTCGACGAAGTGCTCGGCATGGACATCATCATCTGCACCACCGCAAAGACCGACGCGGAAGCGAAGGCGCTGTTGAAGCAATTCAACATGCCCTTCACGTCCTGATCGCGAGGAACCTGACAATGGCAAAAAAATCCATGGTGAACCGCGAAGTGAAGCGCGCCAAGCTGACGAAGCAATTCGCGGCCAAGCGTGCGGCACTCAAGGCGGTGATCAACGACCAAGCTAAAACGACGGTGGAAGA
>JAYSPY010000158.1:0-3902 GCA_043721855.1 Pseudorhodobacter sp. | reverse complement strand
CGTATTTCGAACATCATTGCATCGGGGCCAAAGCCTGCAAAAGCAATCACCGGCGCGGGATTTAAAATGGCCAAAGGCTGCACTTCGGCAATGTCGCGTAAAATACGCTCCACCTGCCGCGTGTCAGTGCCAAACACCACGCCCACCGGCACAATCAAACGCCCCGTCAGGTTATACCGCGTCCAGTTGGTCACCCGGCCTGCCACCAGATCGGTGTTGGGCACAATCACATCGGTGCGGTCAAACGTCTGTATCCGGGTGGACCGAACAGAGATTGCCTTCACAATGCCCTGCACATTGCCAACCTCGATCCAGTCACCTTCCGATACCGGGCGCTCAATCAGCAAAATGATGCCCGACACAAAGTTTGACACGATGTTTTGCAGACCAAAACCTATACCCACCGACAGCGCCCCAGCAACGATAGCAAGGCCAGACAGATCAATGCCGGTCGAATTGATCGCGAGCAGAGCCGCGATGATGATGCCGGTATAGCCAACCCCCGCCACCACGGCATTTTGACCGCCATGATCAAGGCGGGTCTTGGGCAGCACGGTGGATTTCAGCGCACCTTGCAAAAGCCGCGTCACCGCATAGCCGATGGCAAAGATCACGGCAAATAACAGAAAATCCGTCGGCGAAATACGCGTGCCACCCAGTTGAAAGCCTTCGCGAAAGCGCGTCCAAAGTTCGGTCAGGTCTTCAAACCGGGCACCCAGGATCAAGGCAAAGATGGGCAAACTGGCAAGCGTTAAGGCGAAACTGACCAACACTGGCAACAGCGCCGCCCGCCCCGGATCAGCATTGCGCACGACCATTGCAAAGAGATCATCCACCAACTGCTGCAAGATGAACAGCACCGCCACCAGCGCCAGTGACAGCCCCGCCGGAAAGATCATCGCAGCCCCCGCCGCCACATAGCCGACAGCAGCAAGCGCCGGGCCAAGTACCCCGATGATTACCGCGCCCTGTGCCAGCAGCCGCAAAATACGGTCGCGAAACAGCGGCGTATCATCGGCACCATGGTCTGCAACTTTGTGCCGCCGCAAGATATGGCCCAATCGCAGCAACAACAGACCGCCCAACACCAAGATCGGGAATTGCAGCACCGCCAGCGCCGCCTCGCCCGCGCCGACCGGCTCCAACACGGCCTTGCGAAACACCTCCAGCCCCAAAACCAGCCCGAAAGCAGCGCTGGCAAAGCGGCCCTTGGCGCGGCGGTCATCTGTCAGACGCAAAACCGCGTCCGGGCCGGGCTGCACCGGGAACACCTGCCCGCCCAACCAAACCGCCGCGAAAAACACAAAGCCAATCCGCGGCAGGTTTTGGACGATGCTATCGCCAAGCGGGCCCAGCATGCCGGTCAGCGAAAGCGCCCTTGCCAGCGCCATAACGCCGATGGTCGGAATGACAATCTGACCCAAAGACGCGATCAGCGCCCAAACCTTGCGCCCATTGACAGAAGCGTTCGTTTGCATTCGCAGGAAGATTTTCCCGATCCACGCCCGCCCACGCCATAAAAGCGCGCCAGAAAACACCAGGAACAACAGAGTCAGCGGAAAGTTGTCCGCCAGCTGTTTGCGCGCGACCGGACTTTGCCACTGATCCACGGTTTCTGAAAACAGCCCCACCGCCACCGACGACAGGGTTCGCAACCCCGCAGGCCAGTTCGCCGGATTGATGGGCGCAGGCCAAAGGCGCAGCAGTTCATCTGCCTGCAATGCGCGCAGTCGCAAGTCAATCTCGCGGATCAGGCCGTCGGCACGGCTATACGCCTCGTCAGCGGCAATGCCGGGGGCTTGCAGACGCACCAACTGGTCTGAAAGTTCGGTACGCCTTGCAACAATTTCCGCAGGCTCGGTGATGCCGTCTGCAGGGGCTGCGCCAAGCGCTGCGATCTGGCTGCGCAGGCTGCCGATGCGCGCGGAGTTGGTGCTTTGCGCCACGGTAAATGCCGCCCGCCAGTCTACCAGCTGCCCGCGAAACTGCTCCAGCGTCGCACCGGGCGTTGCGCGAGCTTCAATCGCGCCCTCTGCGCGGTTCGCCATTGCCGCCCAAACGTCGTAATCAAGCGAGCTTTCAGCCGCAAGGTCACCCCCTGATGCAGCCGGGTCTGCCGTTTGCGCCCATGCCCCCCCAATAAACAACCCCAGCACGAACGCCAGAAACAGCGCCGCCCAAAGCCGCCTGATCACGGCTGTCATGCGTCCTCGAACACGGTGGGAATGGCGCGCGGGCCACGGTCAAGCCAATCGGGAACCGGCAGGCCTTTTTCGCGCAAAAACGCGGGGTTATACAATTTTGACTGATACCGGCTGCCGTAATCGCACAGGATGGTCACGATTGTGTGCCCCGGCCCCATATCGCGCGCCATCCGCATGGCCCCGGCGATGTTGATACCGGTTGATCCGCCCATGCACAGCCCCTCGGTCTGCAACAGATCAAACACGATCGGCAGCGCCTCGGCATCTGGAATGCGGTAGCTGTAATCGGGCGTAAACCCTTCCAGGTTCGCCGTGATCCGCCCCTGCCCGATACCTTCGGTGATGGATGATCCGGGGCTGTCCAGCGTGCCGTTGGTGTAAAAGCTATGCAGTGCCGCACCTTCCGGGTCTGCCAACCCGATCTTTACGCCCTTATGTTGCAAGGCCAGCGCCACGCCCGCCAAAGTGCCGCCCGACCCCACAGCACAGATGAAGCCGTTAACGCGGCCATCCGTCTGATTCCAAATCTCCGGCCCGGTGGTTTCCAGATGGGCCAAGCGGTTCGCCACATTGTCAAACTGATTGGCCCAGATTGCGCCGTTAGGTTCGGATTTTGCAAGTGCCGCCGCCAGACGCCCGGAATAGCGCACGTAATTGTTCGGATTCTTATAGGGCGCCGCTGGCACCTGCACCAATTCCGCGCCCGCCAGACGCAGCATATCCTTCTTTTCCTGACTTTGGGTTTCCGGAATAACGATCACCGTGCGAAACCCCATCGAGGCCCCGACCAGCGCCAGCCCGATGCCCG
Organism: Pseudorhodobacter sp.; assembly: GCA_043721855.1. GTDB lineage: Bacteria > Pseudomonadota > Alphaproteobacteria > Rhodobacterales > Rhodobacteraceae > JACMNW01. The sequence goes on along the minus strand of JAYSPY010000158.1, from coordinate 890 downwards.
TATTCCCCGCCGTGCCTTCGACAATCGTGCCGCCGGGCCGCAATTCACCGCGCGCAATCGCATCCTTGATCATGTAAAGTGCCGCACGATCCTTCACCGATTGGCCGGGGTTCAGAAATTCGCATTTCCCCAAAATCTCACACCCCGTTGCCTCCGACGCCGCCCGCAGCCGCAACAGCGGCGTATTCCCGATGGTATTGGCAAGGTCCGAATGAATTTGCATGGCCGGGCATCCCTGATGGCGTTTCCACAGGTGTAGGGGAGCGGGGGCGTGAGGGCAAGATGGGGGTCGGGGGGCAGCTTTGGCAGCTTCGACCAAGCTAGGTGTTGAGTCCCGGCCTCTGGTGGATCGGATTCAGGATGAATCGATCTGGCTCAGAAGTCCGGATTTTACAGATGTATTCATCGGGCGTGAGGCCGTTCAGCGCCTTCAGCCTTCGCGCGAAGTTATAGGCGGCGAGGAAGTCGGCGAGGTGTGGTCGCCGTTGGTCATGGCTGTCGTAATGGAAACGCTTGACGGTAGCGTCCTTGATGGTGCGGTTCATCCGCTCAACCTGACCGCCATTCAGGAAAACAGCCCCCGGACTGTTTTCTGACCCTCCCCATACCTCAGCTGTCTGAACCTCTGCGATATCAATATGAAAGAACTCAATCGGGTAGCGTTTGAACTTTTGGCCCCCGGCTTGTCGCCCTCGACATCCGGCAGGCGCGTTTGCGCCACTTCGCCACCGTCTTGGGGTTGATCCCCAGCTCTTGGATCAACTGCGCGAGCGAAGCTTGCGATCGCCGTCGTGCTGCTCGACAGCGTGCGTGGTCGTGGCGCTGCCATGACGAATTTGTCCCATGTGGCTTCCTTCCATTCCTGTGAAAGGATCACACCGTTAAACCCT
>JAYSPY010000157.1:0-10842 GCA_043721855.1 Pseudorhodobacter sp. | reverse complement strand
CCGACACGGCCCCGCACAAGTATGCCCAGATCGGCGGAAACCATGTGATGGGCTTGATCAGATCCAACATCGCGCGGGGAGCGGGGAGGTTTCGATTGTGTAAGGTTACGTTTACATACATGTGTAAACTTAACCTTACAATGCAGAGTCGTTCAAGGCCGGATTTGTCGCAGGTGGCCGCTTGACAGCTACTCGCCATCCTTATTCAGCAAGCCAAATTTGCGCAGCTTCACATACAGCGATTGGCGCGACAGGCTTAGCATACCGGCGGCGGCGACCCGGTTGTTGCGGGTCAGTTCCAGCGCCGTTTCAATGCACATCTTTTCGATCACATCGGTGGTTTCCGCCACGATATCGCGCAAAGTTGACGATCCGACCAATTCCATCACCTTGCGCGACCCTTCATCCGGGCCTGCTATGCCCGGGCGGCGTGGCGCCTCGATCCGGCTGGCATCCCGCACAACCATGGCCATGATCGGGTTTGCCAAATCACCAAGCCATGTTGCCGAAATCTCTGCCGCGATCTGACCGGAATAATCGGTGTTCAAGCGGGTGGCATAAAGGCGCAACTGGCCGGTGCGTTTGACCGCTTCCAGCATGACACGCAGATCGACGGCACCGCGTGCAAGGAAATCGGCCAAGGATTTCCCCCGCACGGCTGCCATATTCGGCGCATCTGTCAGGTTAAGGAAAGCCTCGTTTGCCGCACGAATGATGCCTTCGCCATCGGCAAAAACAATGCCGTCAACACCTTCGTGATACAGCCGTGCCAAGCCTGCCCCCAACTCATCGGCACTGCTGCCTACGATATCTGCGCTGTCCAACTGGCACAGCAAGATACGCTCGCCCGCCGCACGAAACACGGTTGGCGTGATCAGCAGCCGTTTTTGCGACCGCCGCGCGGTCAGCTCGATCGGTCCCTGGCTTTCGGCAACGGCCAGATTGGCCATGCTTTCCAGAAATTCGCCGCGACGCCTGCCTTCAAATTCCTGCGCTATGGCGGCACCCACCAGATCGGCGCGCTGCCCCCCCAGCAATGCCGCGGCTGCGCTATTCACATCTGCAATCCGCCCCGACGACATCGAGATCAGAACAATCGGGTCGCGCGACACTTCCATCAACACACGATAGCGCGTGTCCATTTCGCGCTGCGTCTCATAATCCCGTTCCAGCGTCATTTGGGCCGCAACAAGCTGTTGCTGCACTTCGGCAATAGGGCGCAAATCGCGTCCAAGCAGCAATAGCGACCCATCCGACACGATCCGGTGCATCGAATAGCGGATCGGAAATTCCCAATTCATGCGGTCAGCATGATTGATTTCAACCGCCAAAGGCCCACGATGCGCATCGCGCATTTCGATCAGGCGTTTTTCGAACTTGCGCATGCTTTCTTCGGTCAGAACCGATGACAAAAGCCCGCCTTCCCAGTCTGACAATTGGCCAAAGCTGCGGTGGTTTGGGTTGACGAGGACCGACATGATTCGTAAATCCGCATCAACAAGCAATGCGATATCGGATGCTGACGACAGAATTTCCGTCAGCAATTCCGGGGCAATCAGCGGAATTTTTCCGCTATTCAACAAATGTCTGCCGTCTGTGGTCACGGAGTTTACCGAACGTCTTGCCGCCATCCAAACACGGATGGAAGGGGGTTATGCGCTGTCAACAACGCGAGAGGCATTTGCAGAAAGGCCAAGCACACAGAGTGCCTTATCCAGATCATTTGTTACAATATCAGCACCTTCACAGTCAAGAATAGCATCCAAACGTGTCAGAACTGCGCCCCCCACAGCCACAGGCATCTTCCCTTTTGTCACATGCTTGATCGTTCCGACCAACTGCGCTGCTGCAGCAAGTTTTCCTTCCCAACCCACGGATATGATGACGCCGTCAAAATGCCGCCGGCGCAAGATTGATTTCCATTCCCCGTCGGCTGTTGCCAGTTGCAGACAGACCGACACGCCGCGTCTGCGCAGCTGCCCTGTCACGATCAGCCGCCCGAGTGTGTGATGTTCCTTCTCTGGCAACAACAACAAAACCGACCCGCCAAGATGCGCCATCTTTCTGGCATCGGAAGCCCAGTCCGAACTGATGTCGCGCAAGATGGATTGCAGCCGAACCGTGCCAATGGTGACATCTGCAAATGTCAGAGTGTCGTCGTCCCACGCTTTGCCAAGCCGTCTGGCCGCTTCGGGGATATAGATATCTGCCAGCATCGCAGGCGATATACGGGCACGTCGCATATCGGGCTTCAACGCCTCAATCAAAGCCGCGTTATCGGATTGCACCGCTTCGGTCAGTCGCTGCACAATCGTGTCAGAATATGCCAGATCAGTTTGGCCATCGCGCGGGCCATCGCGCGCAGCAAGCTTTGCTACGATTTTGGCAGCAAAGTCAGAAACCTCGCCCTGAACGCTATCCGCGCGGTGATCTGACACGACATGTTGGCCATCCTGCATTGGCAGCTCCACAGGCCCATCCATTTGGTGCACCGTCCACAATGCGGGTGTCGGGTGAAATCAACCTCGCCTATCAATACTCCTTTCAGTAAAAGAATGTCAAATAAAATTGACACATTGCCCAAAGCGTTACGGCCAATCACCGCCGAAAGATCATTTTTTTGGGTATTTACAGGGTTATTCTGTAGCGCACACTGCGTTTTCGCTAAAATTAAGGCATGTGCTTAATCGGAAAAATATGTAACCTTTAGTTGACACTCTGGCAGGTGCGGTTAATTTGGCTGAACAAAGCCGATGTTGGTGGGAACCACTGCGCGATGCAATCGACTGTCAGAACAAAGCCAAGAAAGCGTCTTTATACCGAAGCAGAACGCGCACGTCGCGACGCTACGGTTTGGACACTTGTGCAGGGTTTGCTGGCACCGGCGCAGTTTCTGGCATTTGGCATCTCGCTGTTTTTGGTGCTTCGGTATCTGGCAACCGGATCGGGGTATCAGGCGGCGACAGTTTCGATCCTGGTGAAGACGACATTTCTGATCGTGATCATGGTGACGGGTGCGATCTGGGAAAAAAAGGTGTTCGGTCAGTATCTTTTCGCGCCTGCTTTCTTTTGGGAAGATGTGTTCAGCTTTGCCGTCATCGGCCTGCATTGTGGCTACGTTGCAATGCTTTGGACGAACGGCCTGGCTCCAAACGGCCTGATGGTCTTGGCACTGGCGGCCTATACCGCTTATGTCATCAACGCGGGGCAATTCATCTGGAAACTGCGCCAAGCGCGGCTTGACATGCAGGTGCCCGCATGAGCCTTGATGTGCCCGCAAAAGGATGCCGCGACACGCCCGTTCTAAAGGAACGTGGCCAGCGCGAGGTATTTTGCGGGCTGACCGGCATCATCTGGCTGCACCGCAAAATGCAGGATGCGTTCTTTCTGGTGGTGGGCAGCCGCACCTGCGCGCATCTGCTGCAATCGGCTGCCGGGGTGATGATTTTCGCAGAGCCACGCTTTGGCACGGCGATTCTTGAAGAAAAAGACCTTGCCGGTCTGGCCGATGCCAATGTGGAACTTGACCGCGAAGTCGCCCGCCCTTTGTCACGCCGCCCCGATATCAAGCAGTTGTTTCTGGTAGGTTCCTGCCCGTCAGAGGTGATCAAGCTTGACCTTGGCCGGGCGGCAGAACGCCTGTCGGGCCAACACAGCCCGCATGTGCGGGTTTACAGCTATTCCGGGTCCGGGATCGAGACGACATTCACCCAGGGCGAGGATGCGTGTCTTGCCGCCATGGTCCCTGCCCTGCCATCCACAGATGCGCGCGACCTGCTGGTGGTCGGTGCGTTGCCCGATGTGGTTGAGGATCAGGCGCTGGCGTTGCTGGCCGCGATGGTCATATCCCCCGTGCGCTGCCTGCCTGCACTGCGCGCGGGCGATAGTCCGGGCATTGGGGCGAATACCGTGTTCGCGCTGACCCAGCCCTTCCTGTCTGACACCCGCGAGGCGCTGATGCGCCGGGGTGCGCGGCCCCTGTCAGCGCCGTTTCCCCCTGTCACCTAGACCACATTCCAAGCCCGCGATCTGGGCGGCGATACGGCGAACCTGTTCAAATCCGCTGCCCGCGATGCCTATGCGCGCTTCAAGCCAGAGGCGATGATTGTGGGTGCCTCCTGCACCGCGGAACTGATTCAGGATGATCCGGGCGGTCTGGCCGAGGCGATTGGCCTGCCGATCCCGGTCATTCCGCTGGATCTGCCAAGCTATCAGCGCCGTGAAAACTTTGGCGCGGATGAGACGTTTTTGCAGATTGTGCGCGCGCTGGCCAAACCAATGGCGCGGACGCAAGGCGTTAGCTGCAACCTTCTGGGTGCCACCGCCCTTGGGTTCCGGCACCGCGACGACATTGCTGAAGTGACCAAACTTCTGGCGCTGATAGACATCGCCGTCAATGTCTGCGCGCCGATGGGTGCTGCACCGTCCGACATCGCCCGCATGGGGGCTGCGCATTTCAACGTGCTGCTCTATCCCGAAACCGGCGACTCCGCGGCGCGCTATGCCGAGAAAACTTTCGGGCAGCCTTACACAAAGATGGTGCCCATCGGCGTCGGTGCGACCCGCGATTTCCTGCATGAAGTGGCGGCGATCACCGGCCTGTCAGCAACGGTAGACGAATCCGCGCTGCGCCTGCCGTGGTGGTCGGCCAGCGTGGACAGCACTTATCTGACCCTCAAACGCGTGTTCATCTTTGGCGATGCCACCCCTGTCATGGCCGCCGCCCGTATCGCCGCAACCGAGATCGGGTTCGAGGTGGTCGGCATGGGCTGCTACAACCGCGAATTTGCAAGGCCCTTGCGCGCCGCCGCCAAAGCCTACGGACTGGAGGCGCTGATCACCGATGACTATCTGGAGGTCGAGGCCGAAATTGCCCGCGTGGCCCCCGAACTGATCCTTGGCACCCAGATGGAGCGTCATATCGGCAAGCGGTTTGGCATTCCCTGTGCCGTGATATCCGCGCCCGTGCATGTGCAGGATTTCCCGGCGCGTTATTCGCCCCAGATGGGCTTTGAAGGCTGCAGTGTGATCTTTGATACCTGGATCCATCCGCTGGTGATGGGTCTGGAAGAACACCTTCTGACGATGTTCCGCGAGGATTTCGAATTCCACGATGCCGCAGGGGCCAGCCATCACGGCGGCAAGGCGACGGCGGCGGCACCTGTGGCTGATGTCGAAGCCTCCGGCGGGGATATTTCAGCAAAGATGAATGAGGCAGACAACAGTGTTTCTACCGACATGATCTGGCAGGCCGCAGCAGAGCGTGAGTTGAAAAAAATCCCGTTCTTTGTGCGCGGCAAGGCCAAGCGGAACACCGAAAAATACGCATCCGACAAGGGTGTGCTGCAAATCAGCGTCGAGACGCTTTATGAGGCAAAGGCACATTATGCGCGATGATGGGTATCTGGCTTCGGTGTCTGCTGCGCCAACTGGCGGTGCAGACCCATATAATGTGGTCATCGTCACCATGGATCAGCATTCTGCCGGTCCTGCCGCGCGGATTGCGCCCGCGTTGCAAAAAGCGTTCCGCGGCATAACCGTCACCATCCATGCCGCCGCCGAATGGGCCGAAAACCCATCATCGCTTGCCGCCACCAAAACCGCCGTTGCCAATGCCGACATGATCATCGCCAACATGCTGTTCATCGAAGAGCATGTGAATGCCATTCTGCCCGACCTGACCGCTGCCCGCGCGCGTGTCGATGCGATGGTTTGCCTGATTGCCGACGCCCAAGTCACCAAGCTTACGAAAATGGGCGATCTGGATATGTCCAAGCCCGCGTCTCCGCTGATGGCACTGCTGAAAAAGCTGAAACCGAAAAAAGGCACCTCGGCCACATCTGGCGAACGGCAGATGTCAATGCTGCGCCGCATTCCGAAGATCCTGCGCTTCATTCCGGGCAAATCCCAGGACCCGCGCGCGTGGTTCCTGTCGATGCAATACTGGCTTGGCGGATCTGATGACAACATGGAACAGATGCTGCGCTATCTGGTCGGGCGTCATGACGCGCGCGCGGAATGGCGTGGTGTCACCTCGGTGGCACCGATTGATTATGCCGAAGTGGCGCTATACCACCCAGACCTGCCCGCCCGCATCACCACCAATCTGGCCGATCTGCCGCGCCCGGTGGATGCGAAAGTGACGGTTGGGCTGCTGATGCTGCGGTCTTACGTGCTGGCGTCGGATACCGCACATTCTGACGCCGTCATTCGCGGGTTCGAGGCACGCGGCATTGCCTGCATCCCCGCCTTCGCAGGGGGCTTGGATGGCCGCCCGGCGATCAAGGCGTTTTTCAAGACTGCGATGGGAATGTCGGTTGACGCCATGGTGTCGCTGACCGGGTTCAGCCTTGTTGGCGGGCCTGCCTATAACGACAGCGACGCGGCGGTTGCGGCGCTGGTTGGCCTTGATGTGCCCTATATCGCCGCCCATCCGTTGGAGTTTCAGACGCTGGGCCAATGGGCCGCAGCAGGATCGGGCCTTGGCCCCATCGAAACCACCATGCTGATTGCGCTGCCGGAAATTGACGGCGCCACCAACCCTACGGTGTTTGCGGGTCGTCACGGGCTGGATGGCTGCAAGGGCTGCGCGCATCTGTGCAAAGGCTCGGCTGAGAGTAAAACCATGTCGCCCTGCCATGAACGCGTCGTTGTTCTGGCCGAAAAAACGCTGCGTCTGGCGCGTCTGCGCAAGATGGGCAACGCAGGCAAAAAGGTTGGCATCGTGCTGTTCGGCTTTCCGCCAAATGCCGGGGCTGCGGGCACGGCGGCGTATCTGTCGGTGTTTGAAAGCCTGCACAATACCATGCTGGGCATGAAGGCAGATGGCTATTCCATCGACGTGCCAGCGACGGTTGATGACCTGCGCACAGGCGTGTTAAAAGGAAATTCCAGCGTTTATGGCCAGCCCGCCAATGTGGCTGAATTTGTCTCTGCCGATACCATCGTGCGCAACACGGCGCCCTTGAAAGCGATCGAGGCGGTCTGGGGCCCTGCCCCCGGCAAGGTGCAATCCGATGGCCGCTCGGTGTTCATTCTGGGCCAGCATTTCGGCAATGTATTCGTCGGCCTGCAGCCCACCTTCGGCTACGAAGGTGATCCGATGCGCCTGCTGTTTGAACGCGGCTTTGCGCCGACCCATGCCTTTGTGCAGTTCTACCTGTGGCTGCGCAATACCTATCAAGCCGACGCCCTGCTGCATTTTGGCATGCACGGCGCGCTGGAATTCATGCCGGGCAAACAGGCGGGGCTTGGGGCTGGCGACTGGCCCGATCACCTGATTGGCGAGATGCCCAATATCTATCTTTATGCCGCGAATAACCCGTCAGAGGCATCACTTGCCAAGCGCCGTTCCAACGCTGTCACCATCACACATCTGACGCCGCCATTGGCGCAGGCGGGGCTTTACAAGGGCCTGATCGAGCTGAAAGAAACCCTGACCCGCTGGCGCATTTCTGCCGCCGACAGCAACGATCTGACCGACCTAGAGGCGCTGATTGTCGAACAGGCCGCTGTGGTGGATATGGTGGGATATGCCCCTGCCGAACTGTGGTTGAAACTGCTGGAGGCCGAGGATGCGCTGATCCCGGACGGCCTGCATGTGGTGGGCAAGCCCATGTCCGCCGCCGCCCGTGCCGAATATCTGGACCTGCTGCCCCCGATGGGCGCAAGTGAGCGTGACCGCATTGATGCGCTGCTATCGCGCGATAGCGAAATTCCGGCCATCCTGCGCGCCCTGTCTGGCCGTTTCATCGCCCCGGTGCCCGGCGGCGATCTGATCCGCAGCCCGCAAATCTTGCCTACGGGCCGTAATATCCATGCGTTCGATCCGTTCCGTATGCCCACAGAATTTGCGCTTCGTGACGGTGCTGCACAGGCGACCAAACTGCTGGACGCACACCCGACCCTGCCGCGCACCGTGGCGCTGGTTCTTTGGGGGTCTGACAATATCAAATCCGATGGCGGCCCGATTGTGCAGGCACTGGCGCTGATGGGCGCGCGGCCGCGATTTGATGGCTATGGGCGGTTGTGCGGAGCTGATCTTATCCCGCTGGCCGAGCTGTCACGCCCTCGCATCGACGTGCTGATGACGCTATCGGGCATCTTCCGCGATCTGCTGCCGTTGCAAACAAAGATGCTGGCCGAAGCCGCGTATAAATGTGCCATGGCGGATGAACCCCTGTCGCAAAATTTCATCCGCGCCCATTCGCTGGCCTATGCCGAGAAGATGGGCTGCAATATGGAAACCGCCGCCCTGCGGGTGTTTTCCAACGCCGAAGGGGCCTATGGCTCCAACGTCAACGTGCTGGTCGATCAATCAACCTTTGGCGACGAAGACGAGCTTGCCGACGCCTACGAGAACCGCAAGAGCTTTGCCTACGGGCGCAATGGCAAGGCCGTGAAGAACGGTGCCATTCTGCAAAACGCGCTGAAGGATGTGGATCTGGCCTATCAGAACCTCGAATCGGTGGAACTGGGCGTGACTTCGGTTGATCATTACTTCGATACCCTCGGCGGTATCGCCCGCGCGGTGAAACGCCAGCGCGGTTTTGATACGCCAGTCTACATCAGCGATCAGACCCGTGGCACCGGCAAAATCCGGTCGTTGCGCGACCAAATAGCACTTGAATCCCGGTCGCGCAGCTGAACCCGAAATTCTACGAGGGCCTGTTGTCGCATGGCGGCGAAGGTGTTCGGCAGTTGGAAGCGCAAGTGACCAACACCCTTGGCTGGTCTGCCACCACATCGCAGGTGGAACCATGGGTTTATCAGCGCCTGTCGGAAACCTTTGTGCTGAATGATGCGATGCGCAGGCGCATGGCGGCGCTGAACCCACAAGCCTCCGCCCGGATGGCGAACCGTTTGATTGAAGCGTCGGAGCGCAGCTACTGGACGCCCGATGCCGCCACCCTTGCCGCCCTGCAAGGGGCTGCGGACGAACTGGAAGACCGACTTGAAGGGATCGCAGCAGAATGATGACCCTTCGCACCGCAAGCCCCAAGGGAAGACGCGCCCAGTGGGGATATTTGAACCAGGATGAAAGGGGCATGATATGAGCCCGCGTGATGAAATTCCGTCGCTTCGTGATGCTGCCGGTCTTGGCCGTGATGGCGAGGGATCGGTGCAGGTGCATCAGGATGAGGGCACCAAGATCGAGGGCGCCAAGGTGTTTTCGGTTTATGGCAAGGGTGGCATCGGCAAATCGACCACATCCAGCAACCTGTCCGCCGCGTTTTCGATGATGGGCAAGCGGGTGTTGCAGATTGGCTGTGACCCCAAACATGACAGCACGTTTACCCTGACCGGGCGTCTGCAAGCGACGGTGATCGACATTCTGAAAGAGGTGGATTTCCACCCCGAAGAATTGCGGCCCGAGGATTACGTCGCCATCGGTTTCAATGGTGTCAAATGCGTTGAGGCGGGCGGGCCGCCTGCGGGAACCGGGTGCGGCGGGTATGTGTTGGGGCAGACGGTGAAGCTTTTGAAACAGCACCACATGCTGGAAGACACCGATGTGGTGATTTTCGACGTGCTGGGCGATGTGGTCTGCGGTGGATTTGCAGCCCCGTTGCAACACGCTGACCGCGCGCTCATCGTCACCGCCAATGATTTTGACAGCATCTACGCGATGAACCGTATCATCGCGGCGGTGCAGGTGAAATCCAGCAATTACAAAGTGCAACTTGCGGGTTGCGTGGCGAACCGTAGCCGCGAGACGAACGAGGTTGACCGCTACTGCGACCGCGTGGGTTTCAACCGACTGGCGCATATGCCTGATATTGACGCCATCCGCCGCAGCCGCCTGAAAAAGAAAACGCTGTTCGAGATGGACGCTGACGAAGACGTGGTCATGGCGCGCGCCGAATACATGAAACTGGCCCACACCCTGTGGCAATCGGTGATGAAGCCGGGCTCCACACCTGCCCGATTGCCCGACCGGGAAATCTTCGAACTGCTGGGGTTTGACTGACCATGGCCGACTATTCCGCCACACGCGACCGGGTCGAACACTACTTTGACCGCACCGCCACCAAGGTGTGGGAGCGTCTGACATCCGACGCGCCGGTCAGCCGCATTCGCGAAACCGTGCGCCAGGGCCGGGACCGGATGCGAAGCGCCATGATGGCGCGGCTGCCTGATGACCTGGCGGGCTACCGTGTGCTGGATGCGGGCTACGGCACCGGGTTGATGACGGCGGAACTGGCGGCGCGCGGCGCGGATGTGGTGGCAGTTGATATCTCGCCCCAGTGCTGCTTTAGGTAATGTTCCTGTTGGGCATGGCGTTGTTTTCGATTGTCATTGGCTGGCTTTGCGCGAATTCAGCCAGATCACCCTGATCCGCGTGGTGCAGGGCTGCGCTGTGGTGACCATGGTGCTGAATATGACAGCGCTGTGGAAGCAAGAAAAAGTCAAACCGATGACGGCCGCAGAAATGGCCGAGGTTCCGCCTGTGTTTCTGGAATCCTGGCGTGATTTCATTGAAGGCGGCAATGCCGGGCGGCTTGTCTTGCTGGTGCTGATCGGCACCATGGGCTTTCAGATGCAAGATGTGCTGCTGGAACCCCACGGAGGTCAGATCCTGGGCCTGTCGGTCGGGGCTACGACATGGTTGACCGCGGCCAATGCCGTCGGAGCATTGCTGGGCTTCGTTCTGGCGGGCCGTTGGATGGGCAAGGGCCAAGATGCCTATCGCATGGCTGCGCGCGGCATTCTGGTTGGCATCGCGGCATTCAGCGCGGTTATCTTGTCAGGGTTGCTGGGGTCTGTGGCACTGTTTTATGCGGGCGCTTGCGCCATTGGTTTGGGTGCTGGGCTGTTTGCGGTGTCAACGCTGACCGCGGC
>JAYSPY010000156.1:0-7296 GCA_043721855.1 Pseudorhodobacter sp. | reverse complement strand
TCCGCAGGATTTCGAGCGTGAAGTCAACATCGCCACCAAGTCCGCATTATTAATGCAGATGGAAAATCATCGCAGCAAATTAGGCCGAACATTGGCTGGTTGAATCCTCAAACATACCTCACCTACTAAACCGCTTATACTTCACCCGCTTCGGCTCAATCGAGTCCGGCCCCAAGCGCCGCACTTTGTCTTCCTCATAGGCCTCAAAATTCCCCTCGAACCATTCGACATGGGCATCGCCCTCGAACGCCAGAATATGCGTGCACAACCTATCCAGGAAATAGCGGTCGTGGCTGATGATCACGGCGCAGCCGGCGAAGTCTTCGATGGCGGATTCGAGGGCTTGCAGGGTTTCGACGTCGAGGTCGTTGGTGGGCTCATCCAGCAGCAGCACGTTGCCGCCGGAGCGGAGGAGTTTCGCCATGTGGACACGGTTGCGTTCGCCGCCTGACAGCAGGCCCACTTTTTTCTGCTGGTCGGTGCCTTTGAAATTGAAGGCCCCGGCGTAGACGCGGGAGTTCATTTCCAAGTCGCCGAGGTGGATAACTTCGGCGCCGCCGGAGATTTCTTCCCACGCGGTTTTGCTGGGGTCCAGCGCGTCGCGGGATTGGTCGACGTAGGACAGTTGCACGGTGTTGCCGAGGGTGATGGTGCCCTCATCGGGTTGCTCGGCCCCGGTGATCATGCGGAACAGGGTGGATTTGCCCGCACCATTGGGGCCGATGACGCCGACGATGGCACCGGGCGGGATGGTGAAGGTCAGATCCTCGATCAACAGCTTGTCGCCCATGTGTTTTTTCAGGCCGACGATTTCGATGACTTTGCCGCCAAGACGTTCGCCGTTGGGGATGATGATCTGGCTGACGCCTGCACGTTCGCGGACGGTTTGACCGGCCATTTCGTTGTATTTGGAAATGCGCGCCTTGGATTTGGCTTGCCGGGCTTTGGCGCCGGAGCGGATCCATTCCAGTTCCTTTTCCAGAACCTTTTGCTTGGATTTGTCTTCGCGGGCTTCCTGCATCATGCGTTTGGCTTTTTGTTCCAGCCACGCGGTATAGTTGCCCTCATAGGGAATGCCGCGGCCACGGTCCAATTCCAGAATCCACGAGGTGATGTCATCGAGGAAATAGCGGTCGTGGGTGACGATCAGGATGGTGCCTTTGTAGGCCATCAGGTGTTTTTGCAGCCAGGCGATGGATTCGGCGTCAAGGTGGTTGGTGGGCTCATCCAGCAGCAACATATCAGGGGCTTCGAGCAGCAGTTTGCACAAAGCGACGCGGCGGCGTTCACCGCCTGACAGGCTATCCACATCGGCGTCATCGGGCGGGCAGCGCAGGGCATCCATCGCGACGCCGACCGATGCATCCAGTTCCCACAGATTGCCCGCGTCGATCTGGTCTTGTAGCGCGGCCATTTCATCTGCCGTCTCATCCGTGTAATTCATCGCGAGTTCGTTATAGCGGTCAAGGATGGCTTGCTGTTTGGCGACGCCCAGCATGACATTGCCCTTCACGTCCAGCGTGGGGTCAAGGTAGGGCTCCTGGCTGAGGTAGCCCACCTTGGAGCCTTTGGCGGCCCATGCCTCGCCCTTAAAATCGGTGTCCTGACCCGCCATGATGCGCAGCAGGGTGGATTTGCCCGAACCGTTGATGCCGACGACGCCGATCTTGACGCCGGGCAGGAAGTTCAGGTGGATATTCTCGAAGCATTTCTTGCCGCCGGGATAGGTCTTGGAGACGCCTTCCATGTGGTAGACATATTGATTGCTGGCCATGATGTGATCCCCGATGCGATGTTGCAGCGGTATGTAGCGATTGTTGTGGACAAGGGCAACGCGGGCGGTTCAGGTTCCTCGGCGGATTTGAGGGGGCAAGATGCGGCAGGGTTTCCCTATGGCGCGGCGGGGTATGGTCGTGGGCCTTTTGGGCGGGTCGTTTGATCCGGCGCATGAGGGCCACGCGCACATCACGCGGGAGGCTTTGGCCCGGATGGGGTTGGACCGGGTTTGGTGGTTGGTGACACCGGGGAACCCGCTTAAGGCGCGCCAGCCTGCGGCGATGGCGGACCGGTTGGCGCGGGCGCGCAGTGTGATGCGGCACCCAAAGGTGGTGATTACGGATTTGGAGGCGCGGTTGGGTACGCGGTATACGGCGCAAACCGTGGCGCGGCTGCAGGCGATGTATCCCGGCGTGCGGTTTGTGTGGTTGATGGGGGCGGATAATCTGGTGCAGTTTCACAAATGGGATCATTGGCGCGATATTTTGCGCAAGGTTCCCGTGGGGGTGCTGGCGCGGCAGGGGTCTGGGGTGGCAGCACGGCTGTCTGTAGCGGCGCGGAGTTTCCGGGTGGACAGGGTGGCGCGGGGCGAGGGGTTGGGGGTGCGCAAAGCGCCCGCTTGGTGTTTTGTGAATGTGCCGATGGTGGATATGTCGTCCAGCGAGATACGGGCGCGGGGCGAGTGGACGGTGTAGGGTTTCGTTATGAACAGCGACTTTTCACGGCGATGGATTTTGGGTGGTTTGCTGGCGGGTGCTGCGGCCCCGGTTTGGGCGGAGGCGCCGCTGACTTCTATCCGGCCCGTGCGGCGCGGGGCGAAAGCGGCGGTTGATGTGCCTGACGCGCAGGGGTTGATTGAGGCGGCAAAGCTTGGCGGCACGCTGGGCTATGTGGTGGCCGATCTGGCAACGGGGCGGGTGCTGGAGGGCTTGAACACCGATCTGGCGCAGCCGCCTGCGAGTGTGGCGAAAGCGATGACAACGCTGTTTGCGTTGGAAAAGCTGGGGGTGACGCATCGGTTCTCGACGCAGGTTCTGGCGACGGGGCCCGTGAACGGCGGCCAAGTGCAGGGGGATTTGGTGCTGGTGGGGTCGGGCGATCCGACGCTTTCGACCGATCATCTTGGCGATATGGCTGTGCTGTTGGCGGCGGCGGGGGTGCGGGGCGTGTCGGGGCGGTATCTGGTTTATGCGGGGGATTTGCCGGCGATACCGGAAATATCGACCGATCAGCCGGATTATGTGGGCTATAACCCGGCCATTGGCGGGTTGAATTTGAATTTCAACCGGGTGAATTTTGAATGGAAGCGGGTTTCCGGGACTTATTCTGTCACCATGGATGCGCGCGGCGAGCGGTTTTTGCCACTGGTCGATATGGCGCGGATCAAGATTGTGCAGCGCGAAAGCCCGTTGTTTACCTATCAAACCGGCGACGGGGTGGACCGTTGGACGGTGGCGCAAGCAGCGCTTGGCAAGGGCGGCAGTCGGTGGCTGCCGGTGCGGCATCCGGCGGAATATACGGCGGAGGTGTTTCGCACCTTGTGCGTGGCGCAGGGTATTTCGATGCCGGAGGCCGCGATGACGGGCACGCGCCCGGTGGGCAAGGTTTTGGTCGATAACCGCAGTGACGGCTTGGATATTGTGCTGCGCGATATGTTGAAATTTTCCACCAATCTGACGGCAGAGGTGATGGGCTTATCGTCAACCCATGCGCAGGGCTTGGCGGCATCTGGGCAAAGCATGACGGACTGGGCGCAGAAAACGTATGGAGTAGCAGGGGTATACGCTAACCATTCGGGCTTAGGTGGGGCTACGCGCATATCGGCTGGCGATATGGTGAAAACGCTGGTGCGGGCGCGGGGCACAGTCAGTGGGGAGATATTGCCAAGCCTCCTGCGGGACGTTGGCTTGCGCGATGCCAAGGGCAAAGAGATCAAGGACAGCCCGGTGCGGGTGCGGGCGAAAAGTGGCACGTTGAATTTTGTATCGGGGTTAGCGGGGTATATTCAGCCGCCCAAAGGGCCGGAGTTGGTGTTTGCGATTTTCGCAGGCGATACGGCGCGGCGGGATAGATTAAAGGAATATGAGCGCGAACAGCCCGAGGGCGGCGAGGCGTGGACCAAGCGCGCGAGGCGGCTGCAAGGGCAGCTGATCGCGCGCTGGGCGGGGATGTATCTGTAGGCTCGCACCCGGCAGGGTGCCGATTCCACGGGTAGGGTGATTGCGGAAAGATGAGTATTTAGGCGAAAAGGAAATCTGAGCGGATCAGGGCTTCATGTGCCGCACGCGCGCGCCCCATTCGATGGCGGCGGCGTGCAGCCGGTCGATCGACAATTCTTCACGGATTTCCTCGAGCATGCGCAGTTCAATCTCGCCCAAGCGGCCATCGGCGGTGGCGGCATCACAGGCCAGCGCATAGGCGGTCTCATTCAGGCGTTCGGGCAGCGCGTCGCGGATCAGGCCGAACAGGGCATCAAGGCCGTCTTCCTCTTCGAACAGATCAAATACGGTTTGGGCGATTTGGCGAATGCGGTCGGTATCGTAATCGGCAAAAACCGGCATGTGATTGACCATGCGTTGAATGGCGACCATTTCGGCGGTGCGAAGCTGCGCGTCGGCGGCAGAAGTGGCGATCATCACAGCAATCAGGGCATCCTGGGCGGACAGCGAGGCTGGGGTATCTTGCATGGTACGGTCCTTCCAGGGCATTTGTCGCGCAGATTATTGACGCGGGGCAGGCGCGGCAATAGGAGACACAGCGTTAGTGGCAGTTAGCCGCTTTTGCCCATCAAGGATATGCCGATGTCTGCCCTGCGTGATGCTGCGATGAAATCGAAGGCCTGGCCGTTTGAAGAAGCGCGCCGCATCCTGGCGCGGTTTGACGGGAAAATGCCGGAAAAGGGCTATGTCCTGTTTGAGACCGGCTATGGGCCATCGGGTCTGCCGCATATTGGCACGTTTGGCGAGGTGGCGCGCACCACGATGATCCGCCGCGCGTTTGAGGCAATATCGGATATTCCAACCCGGCTGATCGTGTTTTCCGATGATGTGGACGGCATGCGCAAGGTACCAGACAATGTGCCGAACCCGGACATGTTGCGCGAACATTTGCAGCGGCCTTTGACCGTGGTGCCAGACCCGTTTGGTGAGTTTGAAAGTTTCGGGCATCATAACAACGCGATGTTGCGGCGGTTTCTGGATACGTTTGGCTTTGAGTATGAGTTTATCAGCGCCACCGAGTTTTATAAATCAGGGCGGTTTGATGCGACGTTGCGCCTGTGTGCCGAGCGGTATGACGCGGTGATGAAAATCATGCTGGCCAGTCTGCGCGAGGAACGGCAGCAGACCTATTCCTGTTTCCTGCCGATTTCACCAATTTCCGGGCGCGTTATGTATGAGCCGATGAAAGAGGTGAACGCCGCGGAAGGCACAATCACCTTTGAGGGCGAAGACGGGGTGGATTGCACGCTGCCCGTGACGGGCGGCAACGTGAAGCTGCAATGGAAGCCAGATTTCGGCGCGCGCTGGGCGGCGCTGGATGTGGACTTTGAGATGTATGGCAAAGACCATTCCACCAACACGCCGATCTATGATGGAATCTGTGAGGTGCTGGGGGGGCGCGCGCCAGAGCATATGACCTATGAGTTATTTCTGGATGAGGGCGGGCAGAAAATCAGCAAATCCAAGGGCAATGGTCTGACGATTGATGAATGGCTGACCTATGCGTCGGCGGAAAGCCTGTCGTATTTCATGTATCTGAAGCCGAAGACGGCAAAGCGGATGCATTTCGATGTGATCCCGAAGGCGGTGGATGAATATCATCAGCAGTTGCGGGCGTTTGCGGGCCAAGACATTGACGCGCAGGTCAACAACCCGGTTTGGCATATTCATCGCGGTCAGCCTCCGGCATCGAATATGGTGGTGCCGTTTGCGATGCTGCTGAATCTGGCATCGGTGGCGGGGGCGAAGGATAAAAGCGGGCTTTGGGGCTTTATTCAGCGCTATGCGCCGGAGGCCAGCCCCGAGACGCACCCTGATCTGGATGCGGCGGCGGGGTTTGCCTTGCGGTATTTCGATGATTTCGTGGCCCCGAAGCGGGTGTTTAGGCTGCCGAGTGACCGCGAGCGTGCGGCGATGGTGGATTTGCGCGGGCGGTTGGCGGTTTGGGACGGTGGTCTGGACGGCGAGGCGTTGCAGACGATGGTGTTTGCCGTGGGCACTGACCATGGATTTGAGCCTTTGCGCGATTGGTTTACAGCGCTTTACGAGGTGTTGCTGGGTGCATCGCAAGGGCCGCGGTTTGGTGGGTTTATCGGGCTTTATGGCGTTTCCGAGACGATTGCCCTGATTGACCGGGCGCTGTTGGGTGAATTGGCCGCGTAACGCTTGACCGGGGGCGTGCTTGCGCTAACCTTACTCCAAGGGACGTTTGTGGAGGGTTGATCGATGCGGCTTAAGCTATGCGGACTGCTTCTTGCAACGGTGATGGCGTTACCCGCGTTTGCGGATGAGGCGCGAAACCCGGCAATCGAGGCCACGATTCAAGGCCAGATCACGGCGTTTCTGGCAGAAGATGTGACAGCGGCATTTGGATTTGCGGCCCCGAACATCAAGGGCATTTTTGGTACGGCCGAAAATTTTGGGGCCATGGTCAAGCAAGGCTATCCGATGGTGTGGCATCCAACGGCAGTGCGGATGCTGGAATTGCGCAATGTGCAGGGCAGTTTCATGCAGCGCGTGTTGGTGACAGATGACGCGGGCAGGTCGCACGTGCTGGATTACCAGATGCTGGAGACGGCGGAAGGGTGGCAGATCAACGGCGTGCAACTGCTGCCAGAGACGGGCGTTGGGGCGTGAGCGTTGCAATGTAGCTGTTTCAGCACGGGGTGTTGCAGCACTGGCGCGCGGTGATCACAGCCCGCGTTAACCGCGACTTGTTAGCTGTCTGGTTTGCAGCGGCATTTTAGCCGCGCGGACCAGATGCGCAACAAGGCGAGGATCACCACATGAACAAAGCGATTACCGACGGGCTTGTCCTGATGCCGCCAGCCTTTGCGGCGGGGCTTAATCTTTGGTCGCGCGGCGATGGCACGCCGGGATCGGGCAGTTATCTTGGCCAGCCGAATGCCGCACTGGTGCCTGCGGATCAGGATTTTGGCGGCTGTCTGGAATTGCAAAAGAACGATACGGTGCAAAAGGTCAGATCCTTTGCGCAGACCCCGATGCAGCCGGGGTTATATCTGCGGGTGACGGTCAAGATCAAGGCGGTTTCAGGAAACCTACCGTCTGTTCGTATTGCCGCTTGGGCGGGGAATATCGGGCAGACCAATGTCGTCGCTGCGCCGCAAACCGGGGCGTCTGTGGCTTTGACCAGCTATGGCCAAGTGGTGACGGTTTCCGCGATTATCGGGGCTGGCAACCGGACAGGCGTTAATCTTGTGTGGGGCACGGTGCCGGTTTACGCGCATATCGGGCTTGATCTGACCGGGGCCAATGGCGGCGTGGTGCGGATTGACGATAT
>JAYSPY010000155.1:0-1691 GCA_043721855.1 Pseudorhodobacter sp. | reverse complement strand
AAATCAGCGCCTTTATGCGGCAACAGCGTAGAATTCCCACAGCCAATTTGGTCGTAATGCACGACAGCACGGCCGTCGTTTGCCAAAAGCTTGTAGCTGTCAACGTAGTTGTGTGCCGCCCCCGGCCCGCCATGCAGGATGAAAATCGGCGCTTTGCCAGACTCCAAATCCCCTGTTACCCGATACCATGTTTCAAAGTCACCAAACCGCGCGCGGCCTTCAACAAACTTCACCGCCGACACCTCATTGCCATCCCCACATTCGCCGAATGTTAAGCTTACAATTTGGCTTGTCAACAAGCCTTCACCTGCCGGGCCGCATTGCAAACAAGCATATGCACTCGCAGTTCGATTAAGTGATAGGCGGTTTTGCACTAAAACAGCACTAAGTGCCCGGAAATTCGGCGAAAACACACCGCAGGAAAGGGTTTATCATTCAAAAACGCAGCGCGGGAAGTAGAAGCTGACGACCCAGTTTGGCATATCCACAATTTCCGATATGCGCAGATCGCCGCAGGTCGAAACCAGCATATAAGCATCAACCGCCGCCATGCCGCGTGTGGCACACAAATGGTCGATCATCGCGGACACCGCGTCGCGCGCGCCTGCCATCAGATCAGGCCCGATACCGGTGGTAACCTCGTATCCCTTGGCATCCAGATGCCGGGTCACCGGGCCGGGTGTGGTGAAACGCGGTGTTTTCAGATGCGCTCCCTTGATCAGATCAAACGTCAGAACAACATCCATCGGCGACTCAATGGCGGTTCCGCACACCTCGCCGTCGCCTTGGGCAGCATGAGTGTCTCCGACGCTGAACAGGGCACCTGCCACCTCGATGGGCAGGTAAAGGGTCGTGCCCGCCGCAAGATCGCGGATATCAAGGTTGCCGCCGACGCGCCGCGGCGGGACGACCGAATGCAGGCCTGCGTCGGCAGGGGCGTTACCAATTGTGCCGGCAAAGGGTTTCAGCGGCACGCGCGCCTGGGGTCCGAAAAGGGCCGGGGTCAGGCTGGCAGGATCGTAGGTCCACAGCGCCAATGCAGGGTCGGTGAACTGATCGGCCAGCAGGCCAAATCCCGGAATGTTCGCAGTCCAGCCCCAGCCCGAAGGCGCAAAGCTTTCGATGGTTACCTTCAGTGCATCGCCGGGTTCTGCCCCCTCGACAAAGATCGGGCCAGACACCGGGTTGACCTTGCCGAAATCCAGCGTTCTAACAGTAGCCACTGTGGACGACAGGTCCAACTGCCCCGCCGACGAATCCCGGCACTGGAACAAAATGGTCGACCCCGGTTCGACCCGCGCCGCTGGCGCACGGCTGTTGTCCCACCCAAAATGGTGTTGCGCGCCGTGAATGGTATAGTTGCAGGCTTTGCACATTGGATAAACTTTCGCAAAAAGATGGTAAGGGGCCGCACCGATATCGTTCCGGTCAGAGATCATGTTAGGCGGCCCATGGTTCCAAGACCACGGGTGATTTCACCCAACCGTCGCGCGTTCGCATGCAAGGCAATACAAGCCGCTGATAGATCAAAGGACATCACTCTTATCCCAAGCGACGGTTTGACAGATCGGGCGCCAGACGATCCCCACCACTGTTTGATCCCAGGGTTTAACGGTGTGATCCTTTCACAGGAATGGAAGGAAGCCACATGGGACAAATTCGTCATGGCAGCGCCACGACCACGCACGCTG
>JAYSPY010000154.1:0-4763 GCA_043721855.1 Pseudorhodobacter sp. | reverse complement strand
CCAACGGGTTGCAGCTGGAACATAAAGTAAAACGTCGCCACTTCCAGCGCGCGGATGTAAGCCAGCCCCAGCATATCGGCGATATGTTCAATGGCGGGGCGGGACAGCCAGCCTTCCTGTTCCTGCGCGCGCCACAAAAGCGGGATGATCGCCGAGGCTTGGCGGCCTGCGGGGTATTTGGAGATTTGGCCATTCGCCCAAGCAAGATTTGCCGGGGTGAAGGCGAAAGTGGCGGGTTGAACGGGGTGGAGGCGGCGGAGCATCAGGTGGTCTTTCCATTTTCAGCAAGCTGTTCATCGCCAAGAATGCGCAAGGCATCGGTGCAATAGTCTGCACCCGTGACCCATTGCAAGGCACGGCCGTTATTCACCACTTCAACGTCTTCAAACGTGGTTGGCACGGCCAATGTATGAAACCACTTTGATCGGGCGATCACGGGTGAAAAATCGATATCGCGGACAATACCGTCATCAAATGTCACCCGCAAAACGGGTGTTGAGAGCACGTCGATCCGCACCACACGCAGCAGCACGGTCGAGGCCAGCGGATCGTATATCTCAACGACTTTGGAAGGCATTCCACGTCTCCTGCAAGAAGTTGCCATTTTCGGTGGCCCAGTCTAACGCCTCTTTCAACGCCCGCCGTTCCACTTCACCCTTCAGCACGACGAAATCCCCAAGGCGCACCTGAGCTTCGCGTCCATCCAGCCCGAGGATGTGAAAATGCGGCGGGTTGTGATCTTCAAAATACATCGAAATGAGGCAGAATTGAAGGCGTGCAATGACAGGCATGTCAACGATCAATCTCCCCGAACACCACATCCATCGTGCCGATGATCGCGCTCACATCGGCCAACTGATGCCCTTTGCAAATATAATCCATCGCTTGCAGGTGCAAAAACCCCGGGGCGCGGATTTTGGCACGGTAAGGTTTGTTGGTGCCGTCTGCCACCAGATAAACGCCGAATTCACCCTTGGGCGCCTCGACACATGCGTAAATCTCGCCCGCGGGCACGTGAAAGCCTTCGGTATACAGCTTGAAATGATGGATCAAGGCTTCCATCGAGGTTTTCATCTCGGCCCGGTTTGGCGGGGTCACCTTGCCGCGCGCCAGAACATCACCCGGTTCCTTGCGCAGTTTGGCAAGAGCCTGGCGGATGATCGACGTGCTTTCGCGCATTTCCGCCATCCGGCACAGATAACGATCATAGCAATCGCCGTTGATGCCGACCGGGATTTTAAACTCAAATTCATCATAGCATTCATAGGGTTGGGCGCGGCGCAAATCCCACGCAAGGCCCGACCCGCGCACCATAACCCCGGAAAATCCCCATTTCTGGATGTCTTCTTCCGTCACCACGCCAATATCGGCGTTGCGCTGCTTGAAGATGCGGTTTTCGGTCAGCAGACCGTCGATATCATCCAACAGGCGCGGAAATGCCTCGGCCCAGATATCAATATCGTCGATCAACTGCGGCGTCAGGTCCTGATGCACGCCACCGGGGCGAAAATAGGCGGCATGCAGACGCGCGCCCGATGCGCGTTCATAAAACACCATCAGCTTTTCGCGTTCTTCAAACCCCCACAAGGGCGGGGTCAGCGCGCCCACGTCCATGGCTTGGGTGGTAACATTCAGCAAATGGCTAAGAATGCGGCCGATTTCGGAAAACAGCACCCGAATCAGGGACGCACGCCGTGGCACGGGGGTGCCGGTCAGCCGTTCAATCGCCAGACACCACGCATGTTCCTGGTTCATCGGGGCCACATAATCCAGCCGGTCAAAATATGGCAGGTTTTGCAGATAGGTGCGGCTTTCCATCAGCTTTTCGGTGCCACGGTGCAGCAGGCCTATATGGGGATCACAGCGTTCCACGATTTCGCCATCCAGTTCAAGCACCAATCGCAAAACACCATGTGCAGCAGGGTGTTGCGGGCCGAAGTTGATGTTGAAATTGCGGATCTTCTGCTCGCCTGTCAGGGCATCATCAAACTTACCATCCATCATGCGATGCCTTCTTTCATGTTGTATTGCCAAGATTTCGGCAACTGCCCGATATTTTGGGCGATGTAGTCATATTGCGGCCGCAAAAACGCCAAGGCGCGGTCGCGCAGTGCCGCTGGCAATGCCAAAGGTTCGCCTTGGTGAACTTTTCGGTGCAAGTCAGCCTTGCCGGGCCTGATGCCCAGAAAACTGGAAAGCTTGGCAACGCCGTCCAAACTGAACAGGTCCTCATAAAACACGATCAGCAATCGCTTGGTGCCACAAACTTGACCAAGCTTTGTAAGAATTGCGGCATAATCGCCCCGCGCCACAATGTTGGCGGCCTTGGCCGTGCTATCGCCGGCGACGACACTGCCAAACAAGGCCGCTGCCTCTTGCTTGAAGCTTGCGGGTGTACCTTGGCTGACCAGCATCCGCACATGGCTCCATAGACGGGCCAGCGGGTCGCGCACCAGATAGACCACACGCACGTCTTGCCCTATTTCCAGCATCGACCCAAGCGTCGCACTGGGCAACAGCCCATAAGCGGGCGTCACTTCACCAACCACGTGGGCGCTGCCGATGCCGCCGGTCAAATACGCCTTGTAAGCAGGCATATCAGGCGCCCGAAGCCGCAGCACTTTTTGCCAATCACGCAGATCAACCAACCGTCGTTCGATTGAAACCGACTTATGACCGGCCGTTGGCAAAAGCGCTGTCAGACGCGCAATTTCCTGACGGCCAAGACGCGCGGCACCTTCAAATTGCGCAGGCATGGACAGTCCAAAATAGTGCAATTCCTTGATGGTTCTGAAATGACACTCGTCATGGCGTGACAGATGATCATGCAACCACGACGTGCCCGCTTTGGTAGCCCCCATACAGTACATAAAGGTCGGCTCGCGTGTCACCGATCAACCCTTTTTCTCATCACCGGGAAGAATGTAGGTAGCACCTTCCCAGGGCGACATAAAATCAAATTGCCGATATTCCTGCACCAGACTTACCGGTTCATAGACCACGCGCTTTTGCGCCTCGTCATAGCGAACCTCGGTATAGCCGGTTGTCGGAAAATCTTTGCGCAACGGATGGCCACGAAAGCCGTAGTCGGTCAGAATGCGGCGTAAATCAGGATGGCCCGAAAAAAGTATGCCAAACATATCAAACACTTCGCGTTCAAACCAGTTGGCGCTTGGGTGGATGGAATGGATGGAAGGCACCATATCGTCGGCACGCACCGCAACCTTCAGCCGGATGCGGTGGTTTTTGTACATCGACAAGAAATGATAGACCATATCGAAACGGGCAGCGCGTTCGGGGTGATCTATCGCGGTGATATCGACCAGCGTTGTGAAGCGGCAAGAGGGATCAGATTTCAGAAACTCTACCAGCCCCTCCAACTGCGCCAATGGCACTGTCAGCGTCAATTCGCCATGCGTCAGCGCCAGTGACTGCACCGCGTCGGGGCGTTTTGCGGCAAGATAGGTGCCAAGGTCTGGCATTGTGTCTGACATACAGCCGCTCCTTACCGTGTGATCGTGCCGGTGCGGCGGATTTTCCGCTGCAATTGCAAAATGCCGTAAAGCAAAGCCTCGGCAGTGGGTGGGCAGCCGGGCACATAAATATCAACCGGAACGATCCGGTCACAGCCGCGCACCACGGAATAGCTGTAGTGATAATAGCCCCCGCCATTGGCGCAGCTGCCCATTGAAATCACATAGCGAGGTTCCGGCATCTGGTCGTAAACCTTGCGCAGTGCCGGGGCCATTTTATTGGTCAGGGTGCCCGCCACAATCATCAGGTCCGATTGGCGCGGGCTGGCACGCGGTGCTGTGCCAAAGCGTTCCAGATCGTAGCGCGGCATCGAGGTGTGCATCATTTCAACAGCGCAGCATGCAAGCCCGAACGTCATCCAATGCAAACTGCCGATCCGCGCCCAGTTGATGATGTCTTCGGTCGAGGTCAGCAAAAACCCCTTGTCTTGCAGTTCGGCATTCAGTGCACGGGTTGCAACCTCGGCGTCCGGCCCGGCAGCGTTGGCAGATGTGCTCACTCCCATTCCAAGGCTCCCTTCTTCCATTCATAAGCAAAACCGACGGTCAGCACGCCCAGAAACAGCATCATCGACCAGAACGCCGCCATGCTGATCTGGCCAAAGGCAACCGCCCAAGGGAACAGAAACGCCACCTCAAGATCGAAGATGATAAACAGGATCGAGACAAGGTAAAAGCGCACATCGAACTTCATCCGGGCATCGTCAAAGGCGTTAAAGCCGCATTCGTAAGCTGACACTTTTTCAGGGTCGGGGTTGCGCACGGCCAGAATCATCGCAGCCAACAACAGCACAAGGCCAAGCCCCAAGGCCATTGCCAGAAATATTATAATTGGCAAATACTCACGCAGAAGATTGTCCACGGTACGCTCCTAATCGCTTGCGCCATGCTGGAAGCGGCCCAGATGGCATGCTTTGCATTGAAGGTCATTTACTCCGCCCCCCCGCCCGGGTCAACCAAAGGGCGCGTAAAAAGCAAAGATTACAGAGCCGCATGATGCGGCATTATGGTGTCGCTACAAACGGCAATGGTGCACCAACTAAGGCTGAAGTGCCCGTGATACAGCACCGGACCGACGCGTTGGACGTTGACGGTATGGACCATCGCCATCGTCTTGATAACCCCACGCTTGATGTCAAATTTATCCTGAAAGGCTTTTATTTTCTTGTATAGTTCGAATAGTTGATAATAGATATTCTGCATAAAAATGAGCAGAAAATTGCACTTATC
>JAYSPY010000153.1:0-9263 GCA_043721855.1 Pseudorhodobacter sp. | reverse complement strand
ATTTGCGCGGATCATCGCAGCAATCCTGACTGCCACTCGCGCGACAAAACGGCCACAGATCCCCGCCCAAACTGCCTGATCAGGTTGTTCAGGGCGAACGGCGTAGCAGTGTTTTCCGTCTGACAATATCATTCGCTATGGCAGAGCGTGCCATGGCTGCCGAGTTACCCGTGCAACCCCTCATTCAGCAACAAAGCCGCGACCTTTCCCATCACCCGCGCATCCGCCTCAGCCTTGCGCTGATCGAAATCCGCAGGCGGTGGCGGTGCATCGGCAATGGGAAATGGGCACCTCTCAATCCCAAGATAGGTCTTTGCAGCCATGGCCTGACTGTGCCGGAAACGCGCCCGCAGCATCTGCCTTGCACGCAAAGAAAGCAGGCCGCCCCGCGTGTCTTGCAGCGCCTCTACCTGGGCCTGTGCGATTTGGACCAGCCGAAGCACAAAATCATGATGGCCCGCTTGCCGCACCAGCCATGGGTTCGCAAAACGCAAATACTCCAAGGCATCCGGTGGCAGCGAAACCTTATGCAAAATCGAGGCGTTGGGTGCGCGGAACGGCGGAAATACTTTCACCCCAAGTAGTGACAGAAAATCCGGTAAAATACCACCCGGCAGGTTTGCCTTGTCGAAGAACCGCAATCTGATGGCAGCATCGCCAAAAACCTGTGCCCACGGTCGCAACAGTTTAGACGTATCCAGAAAAAACAAAGCCTCCTCTGCCACATAGGTTTCAATCGTCCGTGTTTCGCGCGTGACAAAATCTTTGACAAGCTGATTGTAATAGCTTTCCATATGGCTATCAGGACTGCGCAAATAAAACACAATCTGGACGTCAAAACGTTCAGAAAGAATCGAAAGACGTTGCGGGTCGGCCCAGCAGAAATCTTCCGAACTGATCAGGACAATTGGCAAATGAGATGCATCAATTTCCGCCAAAAGGGCAGCCCATTCTGGCAGACGGTCCAGCGGTCGGCCCGCAAGAGCACGGTCGCGCAGTTCCCCCGAAAGCTTGAAATGGGCCTGATAAATCAAGCCTGATTGCGGATACAAGACCCCAAGTCCAGTCAAGGCCGCGCCGTTATTGGCGAAACTATTTTGCAGAAACGTCGTCGCCGTCTTGTGGGATCCAATGTGCAGGAATAGACGTTTTTTCATGGAGAGCTCAGATTCCAATCCGCAGCGATTTCATCAATGGCACCTGCATCTCGAACGAATCCAGATAGGTCCAGGCGTACGAGTTGGGGAAACGTTTCAGCCTTTCCTCCAATCCGCTGACATAACCAGCAAACTCAGGAGGGTGAAACAACGAAACCGGAAGATCCCTGAATACCTCTTCAGCAAGGCTTTTTCGCGCATAAACCCAAAGCTCCGCTGCGCCCTTTACAAAAGCAATTCGCAGATTCGGCCTTAGCTTTGCGCTGATCCAATTCACCGTATTAATGTAAGACGTCAGCACGGCGTCGAATCGTTCCCATCCCTCGGCCAAGCCGCGTTTCAGGACTAGACGAAACATCTCGAGCGAGTAGAAATTACGTTCATCACCCTGCTGAATATCTTGCCCTTCATGCTGTCGATATCCGTAACTTACGCCATCAAGGACTGGAACGTTGTGAACTGCCTGCAAGGTCAGAATTTGAAATATCTGATCATCAAAAGCGCGAATATGTTCAGGGAACCATATTTTACGATTGTCAAGAAAATCACGCTGGTAAACTCGACGCCAGATTGTGGGTTGTCCGGTTATCAGAAACTCTGAAGGCAATAGGTGGCACGTTCTTGCCCCAAAGTGATGGCGCTTGGCGTTCTGAACAAGATCGTCAGTCGCTTCGTAAGACGGCTCGCTGTGCAAGTTACCAGCGCTGTCGTCGAATACCATCTCGAACCCGCCCTGAACCATCTCGGCACCGGTATGGCGCGAAAGGTCCAGAAGACCGGAATACAAGTCCTTGCCGGGAATATCATCAGCATCAACGAAAGCGATGTGGCTTGCGTTGGAGTGCATCCTCCCGAAATTCCGCGCTGAAGCGCAGCCACCGTTCGGTTTTCTGACAACCGTGACGCGCGGGTCATGCCCATGGGTCGCAGCGATTAAATCACCTGCGCCATCAGTTGAACCGTCGTCAACAACAATGACGTGAACCTCAGATCCCGCTCCATTCAGAATTCCCGCAATGCACTCCAGAATAAACGCACGCGAGTTATACATGGCGACCACAACATCCAATCTCTGTGATCGCCCCGCGAGATCTTGAGAGCGCCTTAGATTTACCAAAGGTGGCCCAACAAGGGGCAGCATCGTCTGTCGCAGTCCTGCACAATCTTCATAGACAAGGTGCGCAGGAACATGCCCCCAGCATTCGCCAACGATATGATCCAACTCGAACGTTTTCATATCTGACAGGATGGCTGCTTCCGCCTGAGGAGCAACTATTTTCAGGAATCGCGGCAACAGCACTTTCAAATAGTGAGCCGAAACGGTCGGAAAAGAGAATGTTTCAAAATCCTCTGCGGGTGTGGCACCTCGATGCATATAGCCAACGTGGATTCTGTGACGGCTATAATCGCGTTGTGGCAGTAGATTATGCAACGCTTCAATGGCATCTGGATTAGGCGACCGCAAATTTTTCAAAGCATGCCGCACGGCTGCGGCATCTTCAGCAGCATCCTGCGCCTCAGTTCCTACGGCAAAGGGCAGGGCTGTTACATTTGTCAGACCCTGCCGTACGATATTCTGCGACAAAACTGCAAAACTCGCTGGGTCGGGTTCGAAACAGTAAAGTTGCCACCCGGGAAAGGTTGCCGCAAAGGGTACGGCAAAGGCGCCGAACCCAGCGCCAATATCAACAGCAACCCCAGTCTCGGCCAGGGTCTGAGTTGCCAGCATTGGTTCATATATATTCTTCAGCCGCCAGACAGAGTCATCCCAAAGAAAATCAATCCCGGTTGAAAGCAAGTCAAATGTCTGCCCAAAGGCACTTACTTCGGTCATTTCACACCATCCTGAGTGGCAATTGGCAGTGTCATGGTGAAAAACTTTCATCCGTCCCAGTCAGGCCGGTCAGATAGTCTCGCAAGATATCTGGACCAGCAATATTTTCCATATCAACTTCCGGAAGATCATGAAATAATGGGTCGATCAATTGCAGCATGATTTGGGCGCATTCACGGAAAACGCTGCGGTGCCGTAGGGAAATCGTCGATTCGCACCATTTTATGATCTTGAGGCAAGACATCAGCACCGCTGACCGATGCGCCTGATCATGGAACTCTGGCCGAAGTGCAAACCGTTCCAGCGTCAATTTCGACACTGCTATTATGTCAAACCGCTGATCTCCGGCGGTAGCTGTGATTTGTGGCTTTAGATAGCGCCGAAAGTAGGCGAAAGCGGGCGTGTTCAGGAAGGCAATTCGGTCAGCGACGGTCACAGCGGTTGTGTGGAAATAGATATCCTCGAAGAAATGCGTATTGGGGAAGCCAATCCCATGCTCTTTCAGGAAACTGGTACGGACGACCTTATTCGCCGACTGTGGCTCTAACTTCTGTGCAAGACAGCGAATGGAATCGAACGCCGGATCACCACGCACCGTAATGCGACCTGGGCAAATCTGATAGATTTCTTCGAATATTTTCGCATCGTAGAACGGGGTAATTTCGCCGCGCAAATCCTGCAAAACGCCCGGACACAGCAAAAGGTCAGGGTTATGGGCGGTCAACATCTGGTTTATTGCCGCAAAAGACCAGTTGGGCCGAATGTCATCGGCATCCAGAAAACAGACATATTCACCCGTTGCCTGCTCTAACGCTTTGTTCCTTGCACCAGACAGGCCATCATTGGCTTGTTTGATAACTAGAATGCGCGGGTCATCAAGGCGGTCAAGCACCGCATGCGTTTCTTCAAGCGATCCATCATCTACAATAACATATTGGAAATCGGTAAAGCTTTGCGATAGAACAGATCGGACACTTGGCAACAGTGCCGCGCCTTCGTTGAAGGTTGTCGTGATGCAGGTTATTCGGGGCATGACACTCTGTCCGCAGATTATTCTTGTTCCGAAGCCATTCAGATACCTTCGCGACGGGTGGCCAGTTAGGCCGACTTTCGCGGGATTGTCCATCATGTTGTTTCGGTCACGCCATAGCGGTGCGAAATTGCAGGCTCGCCGGATTGCCAGCACTGTCGCCCCAAGGCACAATCGTTTTGCCAACCCTGCCCCGGATGGCAGAAGGACCCAACGCCATGACCTCGCACGCCGGAAAACCCTGCATTATCTGTGTCGCCATCACCGGATCTTTGCCGACCAAAACGAACAACCCGGCCGTGCCGATCACTATCCCAGAACAGATCGAAAGCACGCATGAGGCGTTTGATGCCGGTGCCAGTCTGGCGCATTGCCACGTGCGCGATGACGACGGCAGGCCGTCCTCTGACCCGGCGCGGTTCGCGGCCTTGATGGCGGGGATCAAGCACCATTGCCCGGGCATGATCGTTCAGCTTTCCACCGGGGGACGATCTGGTGCGGGTGCGGCGCGGGGTGGAATGTTGCCGCTTGGGCCGGATATGGCCAGCCTTTCGGTCGGCTCCAACAACTTTCCGACGCGGGTTTATGAAAACCCGCCGGATCTGGTGGAGTGGTTGGCGGCAAAGATGATCACCTATGGGGTGAAACCCGAGGTCGAGGCCTTTGATCTGTCGCATATCCTGAAAGCGCATGAGATGTGGCGCAAGGGGCAGATCGCCGCCGTGCCCTATGTGCAGTTCGTGATGGGCGTCAGGAATGCGATGCCCGCTGACCGGGATGTGTTCGACTACTATATCCACACCGTGCATCGGTTGTTTGGTCCTGACGTCCCATGGTGCGCTGCGGGCATCGGCCTGGCACAACTGACGCTGAACGAATGGTCGGTCAGCGCAGGCGGTCACGCCCGGACAGGGTTGGAGGACAACGTCCGTCTGGACAAAGACCGGCTTGCCCCGTCAAATGCGGCGCTGGTGGCCCGGGTGGTGCAGCTTTGCGCGCAGTATGACAGGCCGGTGGCCAGCCCGGCTGAGGCCAGAGCCCTGCTGGGGCTGAGCCCCAGCTAAGGCTATTTTCCCAATCGCTCGAGGGTCTTGGCGTCGATATCCTGCGCGCCAGCCTGCACGGCGGCATGTTCCCGCTGCCACAGCGGCACGGCCTGCGCCATCATCGCCCGTCCCGCCCCGGTCAGCACGGGCCTGCGCGCCCTTCCGTCGCTTTCATCGGCCAGCAAGCTTACCAGCCCGCGTTTTGCCAGCGTCTTGATGGCGGCGGTCATGGTGGCGGCATCCATCGCCGGAAACTCTGCCAACTCTTCAAGCCGCGGACGCCACGGCCCGATCAGCGGCACCAGCATCGAGAACTGGCCGTTGGTCAGACCCAACAGGGCAAACACCCGGTCAAACCGCCGCGCCAAACGACGGGCGGCGCGTTGGCTGGCAAAGCACAGGCAATCATCGCGGATTTGGTCGATGGTTTCGATGGTCAGTCTTGTCTCGTTCATTTTAACTTGATATCAAATTATATAGGGTGAAACAGTGCCGGTTGGCGCAACGGCGCTTGGTCGCGGGGAAACGTGCGTGGACTCCCCTTATCGTTGGGTGATCGTGGCTGCGGGCGGCCTGATGGGATGCGTGACGATGGGGGGCGATGCTTTCGTTGCCGGTGCTGCTGACGCCGATGGCCGAGACGACGCCGTGGTCGCGCACCGGAATTTCTGCCGCCATGATGATCGGGTTTCTGTCGATAGCGGCGACGGCGATGATCTGGGGCGCCTTGTCAGATCGCGTTGGCGCAAGGCCGGTGGTGTTGACAGGGGCGGTGCTGTTCTCGGCCAGCCTGTGGTTGGCGGGCCACGCGCCCTCGCTTCTGGCGTTTCAACTTAACTTCGGGCTGCTGGTGGGTGGCACGATGGGGGCGTTCTTTGCGCCGATGATGGCGACGGTCACCGGCTGGTTTACCACCCGGCGCAGCCTTGCCGTGTCGCTGGTTTCTGCCGGGATGGGGATGGCCCCGGTGACAATGTCGCCTTTGGCGGCACGGTTGGTGGGGGTCTATGATTGGCGCACCGTTTTGACCATGTTATGAGTGATCGTGGCGGCAGTCACCATTCCTGCCGCCCTTTTGCTGCGCCGCCCACCCACGCAGGCCATTCAGGCCCATGGCGTTGATGCCCCACCCGCCGACATGATGGTGCGGCAGGCAGTAACCCCGCCGCAGTTCATCGTGCTGGTCGCGACCAATTTCTTCTGCTGCGCCACCCACTCTGGCCCGATCTTCCACACCGTCAGCTATGCCGAGATTTGCGGGATTTCCGCACTGGCCGCCGTGTCGATCTATTCGGATGAGGGCATCGCTGGCATGGGCGGCCGCATCGGCTTTGGCCTGATGGGAGACCGCTTTGGCGCCAAGCCCGTGCTGGTGGCAGGACTTCTGGTGCAGGCAATCGGGGCACTTGGCTATTACTTCGCGCATCAGTTGGCGCAGTTCTGTGCCGTAACGGCGCTGTTCGGTTTCATCTACGCCGGGATTATGCCGCTTTACTCCGTACTGGTCCGCGAGAATTTCCCGATCAGGATGCTGGGCACCATCATGGGCGGCACCGGTACGGCGGGCAGCCTGGGCATGGCGACGGGCCCTGTCCTCGGCGGCTGGATATTCGACACGACCGGCGGCTACGGCGCGCGGTACATCACTTGCTTCGGCCTTGGGCTGGCGGCTTTCCTGATCGCCATGACGTTCCGGCCTTTCCAGCGGGCACAATTCAGGCAGCAGCCCGTCTGACCTCTGCACAATTCGATGGCGTTTTACTAAAATTTGCCTAACGTGGCGAGGTCTCCTTCGCTTCGAAAGCCCAACCATGATCCGCAAGCCCCCTGCCCCGCTGTCCGTCTGGCGCCCCTTGAACCTTGACCAGTTCATGCTGGGCGCGCCACACTACCCAGAGCATGTTGCCGAAAGCCTGTGGCAGCGCGATGCCGAACGGCTGGCGGCAGCCGGGGCCAACACAGTCCGCATGGGCGAATTCGCCTGGAATATCTGGGAACCGGCGGAGGGCCATTTCTCGTTCGACCTGTTCGACCGGGCGATTGAGGTTCTGGGCAAAGCGGGTATCAAGACCATCCTTTGCACCCCCACCGCTACCCCGCCGCGCTGGTTGACGGTGAACTACCCCGAGGTTTTGCGTGTCGATGCCAATGGCCGCGTCGCAGGACACGGCTCGCGTCAGCATGCCGACACCACCAGTCCGGTCTTCCGCGCCCATTCCCGCCGGATCACCCGGGCAATGGCGGATCACTACCGCGACAACCCCCATGTCATCGGCTGGCAGACCGACAATGAACTGAACACCACCGCGTCAGAAAGCTATTCCGCCGCGTGCCGGCTGGAGTTTCAGAAGTACCTGTCCCACGTCTACGCCGACATTCACGCTGTCAACCACGCCTGGGGCGGCGCTTTCTGGGCCCTCGCCTATGACACCTTCGCCCAGATCGACCTGCCGCGTCAGATGGCCCCCGGTTTCATCTCTCCGGGCCATTTGCAGGATTACCACCGCTTCCTCGCCCATGCGACGGCGGTGTTCCAGCATGATCAGGTCCAGATTCTGCGTGGCCTCAATACCGATTGGTTCATCTTCCACAACCTCGGAAACCTTGGCGACATCGACTTCAGGGGGCAATTCGGCCAGGATCTCGACTTCATCGGTTTTGACATCTACCCGATGCTGTACGACGAATTCCGCCGCAGCGGCGGCCTTGGCCCGACGCAAGCCCTGCACCTTGATCTGTGCCGCGCCTATTCCGGCAACTTCATCGTGCCGGAACAGGCCTCTGGCTTCGGCAGCCAACCGGGCTTTTCCACCATGACCCCGGAACCGGGGGAAATGCGGCGGATGGCGATGTCTTCGGTCGCAAGGGGGGCCGATGGCGTGATGTTCTTCCGCTGGCGGCCTGCCCACTTCGGTGCTGAAATCTACTGGATGGGTGTCATCGACCACGACGACGTGCCCCGCCGCCGGTATGACGAAGCAACCCAGTTCTTTGCCGAGATGAACCGGCTGGCCCCCGAAATCCTAGGCACCCACGTTCGGATGGATGTTGGCATTGCAGGGGCCGATTTCGACAACCAAGAGGCGCACAAGACCTACCCCATGGGCATGCCCTCGCCCTTGGAGGATGCGGCCCTGTTGCACCGGCACTGCTACACCCAAGGCATCGCCTGCGGCTTCATCCATCCGGAAGATGACCTTACCAAGCTGAAGGTGCTCTACGTGCCGCATTGGGTCATGTGGAAGCCAGAATGGACGGCGCGGGTGGATGCCTTTGTGGCCCTTGGTGGCACGCTGATCCTGTCCGCCTTGACCGCCACCCGTGATGCCAACAACCACATCCCGACCGAGCAGGCACCGGTTGTTGGGCTGTCGGCCTTGGCCGGGGTGAAGGTCTATGAATTTGGCCGCCTCACCGGCCCCGATGCCACCGGCCTGTTCCCCGCCTGGCCGGATCGCTATGTCGGAGCACACGTGCCGGGTTCGGTGCCGGATGCGGCGTCAGCGGCCCGCAAGTACCGCTTCAGCTTTGGCAATCAGGAATTCACCGCCGGCCACCTGTACGAAAAGCTGGAGCTTGCACCGGGAACCGAGGTTCTGGGCCAATGGACGAACCGCTGGCTTGAAGGCTCTCCGGCGATCACCGCCCGCAGTCATGGCAAGGGGCGGGTGGTTTATGTCGGCACCTATCTGACGCCGGACCTGGCCGCGCAACTGGCGACGACGATTTGCCAGCCTGCCGGGGCGGTTCCCCTTTTGCCCAACCTGCCCGAAGGCGTTGAGGTTTCTATGCGGCAGGCCGAGGACCGGGTGCTGTACTTCATCCAGAACACCACGGACATGCCGGTTCAACTGACCGGCGTAGTCGCGGGCACCGATCTTTTGACCGGGCAAAGCGTTGCGGGCGACCTGACCCTTGCGGCCTATGGCTGCGCGGTGGTGAAGGCGGCTTAGCCGCGCAAGCGGCGGAACTGGCCGGAGAGTGGTGGATAATCCTCCTCCGGCTGCCCTGCAATCGCGCGGATGCGGGCTTCGGCTGTCGCAATCTCGGCGGCACCGTCCAGAACGCGAAAGGTGGTGTCATAGCGGCGGTCTTCTTGCCCCTGAAGCCAGATCATTTCGCTGCGCTGTCTTGCCGCAAGATCGCCAAGACAGTGGTGGGTCGAAGGTTCGATGCCAAAGGCGTAGCCGCCCGCC
>JAYSPY010000152.1:0-13210 GCA_043721855.1 Pseudorhodobacter sp. | reverse complement strand
ATACGTGGCTTGATGGTGATGCGTCGCAATCTGCGCATTTGGGCGGTAGAAGACGCCGTCTGGCAGCCGGATCCGCTGTTTGACCGATTGCTGGCCGACGGGCGCAATTTCGCGGCGATCAACCAGGGTTAACCAAGCAGTATCCCCGCCACGACCATCATCAGCCCGAGGGCCGAGACGCCAAGTGCTATCATGTTCAGGGTGACAATATGTTGCAGGCGCGCGCGCATGGCGTCATCGGTTAGCCCCGCGCGCCGGGCCTTCAACGCCAGATAAATGCACCACATCAACCCACCCACGCCGGCCAGCGACATCAGCGCCCCAACCCAGATCATCCATGCCATGCTTTTCCCCCCTATTTCCCACCGTTTGGCACTAACCGAGCGTGCCTGCGCTGACAAGTGGACGGGGACTGCATTTGGCGGCTTGAACCTGACGCATTCGGCAAGGTAGGGAAGGGCATATTTATCTGGGGGCACCATGAGCGATCCGATCGACACATATTCCGTTACCGCAGACGAGCTGCGCCAGTTCATTGAACGCTTTGAGCAGTTGGATTCGGAAAAGAAAGATTTGGCGGAGCAGCAAAAAGAGCTGATGGCCGAGGCTAAGGGCCGTGGGTACGACACAGGCATCTTGCGCAAGGTGATTGCGCTGCGCAAACGCAAGCCCGACGATATTGCCGAAGAAGAGGCGATTTTGGAATTGTACAAAACCGCATTGGGTATGCAGTAGCGCGCAACGACAGCACGAAAGAGCGTGACGATGTTTGATAAAGACATCCCCACGCCCCGGTTCCTTGACGGTCGCGTGGTTGGCTGCAAAAACCGGCTTGCCGGTTTTGGCCATCACGCTTTACGGCGTTATGAAGGTCAGCCCCGGCAGCTGGGCGATCTGGGCCATGTCCGCCTCGTAGATTTCGGTCATTTCTGCCACAAGCGCATCGGTCCATCCGGGCATTTCCAGATCTATTTCCAGCTTGGTCGGGTCGGCGTATTTATCCAGAAACGCGGCGACGATGCCCTTGCGGATATCGGGCGAAATTGGCGGGTTTTCGGCAAGATACGCGGTCAGGCGCACCATGCCCTCGGGGGTCATCACGCTGGCAAGCAGGACATCGGCATCTTCAAGCACCAGATCAGCGCTGTGGCCTGAGACAGATTGCAAGACATCAGGCCAGATCAGCGGCGTATCTTCATCGCACCAGATGGTCAGCGGCACCTGCGGGTTCAGTGCGCGTACTTGGGCAATCATCGTGGACCAGCGCAGATTTGACGGATCAACGCCTTCCATGAATTCCTCGTGCGATTTTCCGGTTTGGCGTTTGAAAAGGTCTGGTAGGAACGTCGCGGGGTTGCGGATGGCCAGATGAAATTCAGCCTCGATATCGGGAAAAATGCGGGTAAAGGCGCGGATGCGTTCGGCGGCATTGGGATAAAGCGCGCCGCGCATCGCCCATTGCGGGTAACTTAGAAAATTGTCCCAGGACAAGATAAGGCGGTCGGCCTGACTTTGTTCGGTGATTTGTTCGAGGATCATCGCCTGAGTTTCAGGGCTGGCTGATTTTCCCTTCAGAGCAACGGCGGTATCACGCAACAGATTGCGGTAGCGGGTTGGGCCGGGCACATGAATGCCTTCCGCCGCCAAACTGGCCCGGTTTTTCAGCAGGCAGCGCAAAAGACGTTCTTCGTCGGTGCAATGGGCCCCAAGGTGATAGACAATGCGCATAAGGGATAAGGTGTCCGGCCCTGAGATGTGTTTTGCGCAGACTATACGGGCTTTTCTGGACAGGGAAACCGCTTTCCTATAGTTGCCAGCTTAAGATGACCAAGCAAAACAGTCAGGTTCAGGTTTCGTCGCGGCGTTGGCATCTGCCGCGTGTCGATATCTGGTCAGTGGGTGCGGTTATTATTGCCGCTGTGGTGCTGTGCCCGATCCTGTCAGTCGTGTGGATTGCCTTTCATCCAGCTGAAAATATTTGGCCGCATCTGGTGGCAACGGTGCTGCCGCGCTATCTTGGCAATACGCTTGTCTTGATGTTGGGCGTGGCGGTCTTGACGGCTGTGTTTGGCACTGTTTCGGCGTGGTTGACCGCGATGTACCGTTTTCCGGGGCGGCGGTGGCTGGACTATGCCTTGCTGTTTCCGCTGGCAATACCGGCCTATGTCGGTGCTTATGCCTTGGTCGATTTTCTGGATTATGCGGGCCCTTTGCAAACGGCCCTGCGTGAGGCGTTTGGGTGGCGCGATGCGCAGGACTATTGGTTTCCTGAAATCCGCGCGCATGGGCCTGCGATTGTGGTGCTGGCATCGGCATTGTATCCTTACGTTTATTTGCTGGCGCGGGCGGCGTTTCGCGAACAATCGGGCTGTTCGTATGAGGTGGCGCGCGCTTTGGGCGCGGGGCCTTGGGCGATGTTTTGGCGCATTGGTCTGCCGCTGGCACGGCCTGCCATTGCCACGGGGGTGGCCTTGGCGATGATGGAAACGGTGGCCGACTATGGCACCGTGGTGCATTTCGGGGTGCAGACCCTGACCACCGGCGTATTTTCAACCTGGCTCAGCGGCAACAATGCGGGCGGGGCTGCACAGATTGCCGGGGTGATGTTGATGCTGATTTTGCTGCTGCTGGGGCTGGAACGCATCAGCCGCCGCAATGCCCGCTTTCACCGGCTTAGCCGTGCGTCCCGCCCCATTGTTCCGGTTGCTTTGCGCGGCGCTGGCGGTGTGGCGGCGACCCTGTTTTGTCTGGTGCCGTTTGGGTTCGGCTTTGTGTTGCCGGTCGGGGTGATGTTGATCCATGCGTTCAAGCGACCCGAGGTTTGGGTGGCACCGGGGTTGCTGCAAGCCTTGGGAAACACGATTTTGGTGGGATCCATCGCCGCGACATTGACCGTGATGGCCGCGCTTTTCCTGGTTTACGGCATGCGATTGATCGGGCGAGATCTGGCGCGGGCGGTGTTGCCGATTACCGCGTTGGGCTATGCAGCACCGGGGGCGGTGTTGGCGTTGGGCTTGCTGATCCCGCTTGCAGCCTTGGACCACCGGGTTGCGGACGGCGTGCTTTGGCTGACCGGCTTTGATCCGGGGCTGATGCTGACGGGCACCTCTGCTGCGATTGTGCTGGCGTATTTTGTGCGGTTCTTCGGCATTGCCCAAGGGGCGCTGGACGCGGCTTTTGGTCGGGTCTCCCCCAGTTTGGAAATGGCGGCGCGCACGCTTGGGCGCAGTGCTGGTGGCACGCTAAGCGCGGTTTATCTGCCCCTGATGAAAGGCTCGGTTGCCACGGCAATGCTGGTGGTTTTCGTCGACTGCGTGAAAGAGCTTCCGGCGACGCTTCTGTTAAGGCCATTCAATTTCAACACATTGTCAACCCGCGTGTTTGAATTGGCCAGTTTAGAGCGGTTGGGCGAAGCGGCCCCGGCGGCGTTGTTGGTGATGGCGGTTGGATTGGTGGCCGTGGGCTTTTTGGCACGCGCGAACTGCGACCGCAAAAACGCCGAATGAAGGGGTTGATTGATACTGGCAGGGGCGGTATTGGGATCCCGAGTGCCCTTATAGCTCAGTTGGTAGAGCACCTGATTTGTAATCAGGGGGTCCCGGGTTCGAGTCCTGGTGGGGGCACCATTTATCCGCAGACACTTCTTTGACCGGCGATTCTGGTGGTTTATGGCCTTGGTCAAGTGGTTTGGCTTTGACAAATATCGCTGTTATTAACAGTGGCGGTGGTTCAGGCTGGCGCGTCTGAAAGATGGTCAGACTGCATGGCTCTTGCAATGTTAACGATAACAATAGCTTCTTCCCCTTGCGCTGGAATGCTGCAATACTGTGGTGGCAGACCAGTTTTATCGCGAGGCAAAGCCAATGACCAGAACAGGCAAGATCATGATCACCGGGGCGGGGTCTGGCATAGGGCGGGTCACGGCACGGGCGTTTTTGGCGGCGGGGTGGGATGTGGCCATGCTGGGGCGCAGAGGCGATGCGCTGTCTCAGACGGCAGATGGGCATGTGGCGGCATTGGTGTTGCCGTGTGATGTCGCCGACCCGGCGTCCGTGGATGCGGCATTTTCGACGATAAAGCATCAATGGGGCCGGTTGGATGTGTTGTTCAACAATGCGGGGCAGTCGCTGAAAGCGGCCCCGATTGATGAAATCGCAGTCGAGGATTGGCTGGCGCTGTCATCGGTCAACATCACCGGCATGTTTCTTTGCGCGCGTGCCGCCTTTGGTCTGATGCGGCATCAAGACCCGCAAGGCGGGCGGATCATCAATAACGGGTCCATTTCGGCACATGTGCCACGGCCCGGATCGGCGCCTTATACCATGTCAAAGCACGCGGTGACGGGGCTGACGCGCACGCTGTCTTTGGATGGGCGGGCGTTCAACATTGCTTGCGGGCAGATTGATATTGGCAACGCGCTGACGTCAATGGCGCAGGCGTTTACCCAAGGTGTTCCGCAAGCGGATGGCACAACGCGGGTGGAGGCGGTGATGGATGTCAGCCACGTGGCGGATGCGGTGCTGTACATGGCCAGGCTGCCGCTGGACGTGAATGTACCGTTTGTCACGTTAATGGCAAATGCGATGCCTTTTATCGGGCGGGGTTAGGCCAGGGCTGCGGCGGGGCTAGGCCAGCGCGGAAAAACTGCCATACCGGCCTTGGCTGAACAGCAAAGGTGCGCCGTCACGCAGGGCAAAATGCACAACCCGGCCCAGAATAATCAGATGATCGCCACCGTCATGCACGGCGTGTTGGTGGCAATCAAACCGGGCGAGCGCTTGTGGGAAAACGGGATTGCCATCTGCGGATTGGGTGACAGCCAACCCGTCAAACCCGGCCCCACTGCGCACAAAACGGTTTACAAGGTCAGTCTGATCCTGGGCCAGAACATGTATGCTGTAGGTCCGTGCTGCCGCAAAAATCGGAAAGCGGGCCGACGCGCGCGAAGCCGACCAGAGCACCAGGGCCGGATCAAGCGAAACCGAAGCAAAGCTGTTGGCGGTAAAGCCTGCGGGGCCGTTTTCCGTTTGCGTGGTGATCAAAGTGATGCCGGTTGCAAAGCGGCCCAAGGCATCGCGAAACTGGCGCAAATTGGTGGCGTCGGGGGGGAATGTTTGATCTATCAGCGTGTTACTCATATGGACTTTCTAGCACGACCTGTGGGTGCTGCAAGGTCAGTGATCGGAAGATGGAAGTAATGCCGCGTCGCGGATCGTCAATCCATGGCGCGTTTGGCGGGTCTTCAGGGGCGCGGTGCCGACTAAGGTAAGCGAAGATATAGCGAGGATCATCATGCCCCAAACTCTTTCTGCATTCACTGCCAAAGGTCGGTTTTGGCGCGGCAATCTGCACACCCATTCGGCCCGGTCTGACGGTGTTCTGGACCCGGCAGAGGTTTGCCGCCGCTACCGCGCCGAGGGCTATGATTTTCTGGCGCTGACGGATCACTTTATCGGGGCTTATGGCTACCCCATTGTCGATACTGTGCCATTTCGAGACGCCGGCTTTACCACCATACTTGGGGCGGAACTGCATTCGGGTGCGCAGGAAAACGGTGAGATGTGGCATATTCTGGCGGTGGGTTTGCCAAGTGATTTTGCGCCCAGCCACACGCCGGAGTGGCGGCCGGTGCCGGGGCAGGAAACCGGTCCTGCGCTTGCTGCGCGTGCCGTGGCGGCGGGGGCGTTTGTGGCGGTGGCGCATCCGCAATGGTCCGGGTTGACGGTGGCAGATGCCGCCAGCATAACCGCCGCCCATGCAGTAGAGATTTACAATCACGGCTGTTATGCGGGCTGCGACCGGGCCGATGGCACGGCGATTGCGGATCAGTTGCTGGAAAAGGGGCGGCAATTGACGTTGATCGCCACCGATGACGCGCATTTTCATGAGCCGGATCATTTCGGCGGCTGGGTGATGGTGAAAGCGGTGACAAACACGCCAGAGGCGTTGCTTGCCGCGCTGAAGGCAGGCGATTTTTATGCCAGCCAAGGGCCGCAATTGCGCGATGTGCAAGTGTTTGCCGACCGGGTCGAGGTGGAATGTTCCGCCGTTGCAAGCGTTATCGTGCAGGGCCACGGCATGGCGGCAAAGGCCGTGCACGGCCATTCGATGACACGGGCCACGGTTTCGCTGAGGGGCCGGTTCGAGGGCAGCCCGTATCTGCGGGTGACCGTAATCGACGCCGCGGGTAAGAAAGCCTGGAGCAATCCGGTCTATCCGACTTGGGCTTAACCGCAGGATCGTGGCCCGCAGGTGGGGCAGCACCCCCGCACTCCCCGTCCAACAGCGGGGGTTTCACACCCCCGCACCCACCGTCAAACAGCGGGGGGTTCACACCCCCGCACCCCCGTGGGATATTTGTACAAAAATGAAATCAGCGGCCCAGAATGCCCGGCAGATTGAGACCATGGTCAGCGGCACAATCAAGCGCGATATCATAGCCCGCATCGGCATGGCGCATGACACCCGTGGCGGGGTCATTCCACAGCACGTTACCAATGCGGCGGGCAGCGTCTGCCGTGCCGTCCGCCACGATGACCATGCCGGAATGCTGCGAAAACCCCATGCCGACGCCGCCACCGTGGTGCAACGATACCCATGTGGCCCCTGAGGCGGTGTTAAGCAACGCGTTCAGCAAGGGCCAATCGCTGACCGCGTCAGAGCCGTCTTTCATGGCTTCGGTTTCACGGTTGGGCGACGCGACAGAGCCTGAATCCAGATGGTCACGGCCAATCACGATGGGGGCTTTGAGTTCGCCCGACGCCACCATATCGTTGAACATCAAGCCCGCCTTGTGCCGATCGCCTAGCCCGATCCAGCAGATGCGGGCAGGCAGGCCCTGAAACGCGATGCGTTCGCGTGCCATATCAAGCCAATTGTGCAAATGCTTGTTTTCAGGGAACAGTTTCTTCATTGCCGCGTCGGTTTTGTAGATGTCTTCCGGATCACCCGACAGCGCCACCCAGCGGAATGGGCCGATGCCTTTGCAGAACAACGGGCGGATATAGGCCGGCACAAAACCGGGGAAGGCGAAGGCGTTTTCCAAACCTGCGTCCAGCGCCACTTGCCGGATGTTATTGCCGTAATCCAGCGTCGGCACACCTGCATTCCAGAAATCGACCATCGCTGCGACATGGGTTTTCATGCTGGCGCGGGCGGCAGTTTCAACAGACCTGGGGTCAGTTTCGCGGGCAGCCCTGGCTTGTTCCACGCTCCAGCCCTGCGGCAGATAGCCATTCAGCGGATCATGCGCCGAGGTTTGATCGGTGACCATATCGGGGCGCATGCCGCCGTTTTGCATGCGGTGGTAGAGTTCGGGGAAGATGTCGGCGGCGTTGCCCAGCAGGCCGACCGATTTCGCGCAGCCTTTTGCCGTCCAGTCGGCGATCATGCCAATCGCTTCATCCAAAGTCTTAGCTTTGGCGTCTACATATCTGGTTCTAATGCGAAAATCAATTCGCGTTTCATCACACTCGACCGCCAGACAACAGGCCCCGGCCATCACGGCAGCAAGCGGTTGCGCGCCGCCCATGCCGCCAAGACCACCGGTTAAAATCCAGCGGCCTTTCAGGTTACCTCCGTAATGCTGACGACCAGCCTCGGCAAAGGTTTCGTAAGTGCCTTGCACAATGCCTTGGGTTCCAATGTAAATCCACGATCCGGCAGTCATCTGGCCATACATCGCGAGGCCCTTTTTATCCAACTCGTTGAAATGGTCCCATGTGGCCCAATGCGGCACAAGATTGGAATTGGCGATCAACACGCGCGGCGCGTCCTTGTGGGTGCGAAACACGCCGACGGGCTTGCCCGATTGCACCAGCAGGGTTTCATCATCGTTCAGGGTTTTCAGGGTGGCTACGATTTTATCAAAATCCTCCCACGTGCGGGCGGCGCGGCCTATGCCGCCGTAAACCACCAGCGCGTGGGGGTTTTCAGCCACATCCGGATGCAAGTTGTTCATCAGCATGCGCATTGGGGCCTCTGTCAACCAGCTTTTGGCAGTGATTTCTGTGCCGGTTGCGGGGTAGATGTCGCGGGTGTTGTGGCGGGTCATGACAGCGCTCCGTGTGATGGACAGACTGGGGGTTTCACACCCCCAGACCCCCGTGGGATATTTGGGCCAAGATGAAATTCAAGGCAGAAGCTGAGGTAACGCGATGTCTGCTGCGTCGATCAACGCACCGGTGGCGATGAGGGTGGCGCAGGCTGCCAGATCGGGGGCGAGGTAGCGGTCTTCGCCCAGGGTTGCCACGTCCTGGCGCAGGCGGGCAAGGACGGC
The DNA here is from genome assembly GCA_043721855.1 of Pseudorhodobacter sp. GTDB lineage: Bacteria > Pseudomonadota > Alphaproteobacteria > Rhodobacterales > Rhodobacteraceae > JACMNW01. The sequence continues at coordinate 4,932 of JAYSPY010000152.1, read as the reverse complement.
TTGCAGGGGTTTCGAGGTGACCAGCGGCGTGCGAAATTCGATGCCTTGACTGGCGCACATCGCCTCGACCCCCAGGATGACGTTCAGGTTTGCCACCATTTGCATAAGACGCCGTGCGCCGTGGGCGGCCATGGACACGTGGTCTTCTTGGTTGGCGGAGGTGGGGGTTGAATCGGTGACGGTGGGGTGGGCCTGGTGTTTGTTTTCGCTCATGAGCGCCGCCGTTGTCACCTCGGCAATCATCAGGCCGGAATTGAGGCCGGGGTTTGGCGTCAGGAACGGTGGCAGATCGAAAGACAGCGTCGGATCCACCATCAGGGCGACGCGGCGCTGCGCGATGGCTCCGATTTCGCTGATCGCCAGCGCAATCATATCGCTTGCAAAACCAACGGGTTCTGCGTGGAAGTTACCACCGGATATGATCCCGTCTGACAGCACGAGCGGGTTATCGGTTGCGGCGTTAGCCTCGATTTCGAGGGTCTGCGCGGCCATGCGCAAAACGTCCATCGCGGCCCCGGTCACTTGCGGCTGACACCGGATGCAATAGGGGTCTTGCACGCGGTGGTCGCTTTCCAGATGGCTGGCGCGGATCGCTGATCCTGCAAGAAGACTGCGCAAGGTTGCTGCGGCCTCGATCTGGCCTGCATGGCCGCGCAGGGCGTGAATTTCGGGATGCAGCGGCGCTGTGGAGCCCATGATGGCGTCGGTGGAAAGGGCCGATGTAACCAGCGCCGATTGGGCCGCGCGCCAACCGCCCCAAAGGCCTGCAAGCGCGTAGGCTGTGCAAAATTGCGTGCCGTTGATCAGGGCAAGACCCTCTTTCGGGCCAAGGATCACCGGGGTCAGGCCAGCGGCGGCAAGGGCCGTACGGCCTTGCTGGGTCTGACCTTCGAATTCGGCGAAGCCTTCGCCGATCATGGCGGCGGCCATATGGGCCAAGGGGGCAAGATCGCCTGACGCGCCGACAGACCCCTGGGCAGGGATCACCGGGGTGACGCCGCGCGCCAGCATGCCTTGCAAAAGCGCCACGATATCCCAACGCACGCCCGACGCACCGCGCCCAAGCGACAGCAGTTTCAGCGCCATCATCAGGCGGGTCACGTCGCGGGGCATGGCACTGCCCACGCCACAGCAATGCGACAGAATCAGGTTTTTCTGAAGCGTGGCAGTGTCTTGCCTGGCGATCTTAAGGCTGGCGAGTTTTCCAAAGCCGGTGTTCACGCCGTATACAGCGGCGTCACCCGCAGCGGCGGCGGCGATTTGGGCAGCGGCGGCGTCAATGCCTTTGCGGGCAGATGGGTGAAGTTCGGCCGGGGCTTCGGTGCGGTAAATTCGTTCCAGTTGCGCCAGGGTGGTTTGGCCGGGGATAAGGATTTCAGGTGTCAAAACAGCCTCCGAAAATGCGGGAAACAAGCGGGGTTGCCCCGATGCGGTAGGATAATTCAGCCGGGTGGGTGGCATCCCAGAGGCACAGATCGGCGCGCTGGCCTGCGGCAATCGTGCCACGATCGGCAAGGCCAAGCGCGCGGGCTGCGTTTGTGGTGGTGCCTTGCAGCGCCTCAAGCGGGGTCATGCGGAACAGGGTGCAGGCCATGTTCATTGCAAGCGGCAGCGAAGTCATCGGCGAGGAACCGGGATTGCAATCGGTTGCAACCGTAAGTTGTATCCCGGCTTTGCGCAGGGCGGCGATAGGCGGCATCTGGGTTTCGCGCAGGGTGTAGTAGGCGCCGGGCAGGATTGTGGCCACAGTATTGGCTTCGGCCATGGCGGCGATGCCGTCTGGCCCAAGGAATTCGAGATGGTCTACAGATAGGGCGTTGTGCTTGGCGGCGAGGACAGCGCCTTTCAGGTCTGACAGTTGTTCGGCGTGCAGTTTCACGGGCAGGCCAAGGCTGCGGGCGACGATGAACAAACGGTCGATTTGAGCGGGGGAAAAGGCGATGCCTTCGCAGAACGCATCGACCGCGTCGATCAGGCCATCGGCATGGGCGGCGTGGAGAGAGGGGATTGCCACTTCGTCCATGTAGGCATCGGCGCGGCCTTTGTATTCGGGGGGAATTGCGTGGGCGGCGAGATGGGTTGTGGTGATGGTGACAGGGCGCTGGCTGGCGATACGGCGGGCGGCGCGCAGCATTTTCCGCTCGTCCGCTATGGTCAGGCCGTAACCGGATTTGACCTCGATCGTGGTTGTTCCCGCAGCGATCATGGCGTCAACGCGGGGCAGGGCCGACTGCAACAAATCATCCTCAGACGCGGCACGGGTGGCGGTGACGGTGGACAGGATGCCGCCGCCTGCGCGGGCGATGTCTTCGTAGCTGGCGCCGTTCAAGCGGGATTCGAATTCTGCCGCGCGGTGGCCGCCAAACACGATATGGGTGTGACAGTCGATCAGGCCGGGGGTGATGAGGCGGGATTGGCAATCATGGGCGGTCAGGGCGGCGTAGCGCGCGGGCAGGTCGGACTGCTGGCCTGCCCATGTGATTTGGGCCCCGTCGATGACGACAGCGCCATTCGGGATCAGGCCATAGCCGCTGACCATCGTGGCCAAAGTGGCATTGGAGAGGAGAATCATGACGCTTGCCTTATGACTGCGCTTTATATTATTATGTCTGCACATAATGCCATCTGTCAAGCGAGGCTGAGATGACTGTTTTGTTCGCAGAAACTGCATTGTTGCCCGGTGGTTGGGCGCGCGATGTGCGGGTTGAGGTGGTGGGTGGGCGGATTGCTGCGGTGACTGCGGGCGCTTCTTCGAAAGGGCAAAGGCTGAGTTGTTTGCTGCCAGCGCCGGTGAACCTGCACAGCCATGCGTTTCAGCGCGCGATGGCGGGGATGACGGAACGGCGCGGGCCTACGCCGGATAGTTTCTGGACGTGGCGCAGCTTGATGTACCGGTTTCTGGATCATCTTAGCCCGGGTGATGTGCAAGCGATTGCAGCGTTTCAGCAGATGGAAATGCTGGAAGCGGGTTATGCCGGGGTGGCGGAGTTTCACTATCTGCACCATCAGCCCGGTGGCGCGCCCTATGCCGATCTGGCCGAAATGGCGGGGCGGATTGTGGCGGCGGCGGGGGAGACGGGGATTGGGTTGACGTTGTTGCCGGTGCTGTATCAGCAGGGCGGTTGTGATGGGCGTGCACTTATCGCCGGGCAGTTGCGGTTTGGCAATGATATGGACCGGTTTGCGCAACTTTGGCAGGGGGCGGTGGGCCATGCGACTGGCGTTGATATGCTGGTGGGCGTCGCACCCCATTCGTTGCGGGCGGTGAGTGAGGCCGGGTTGCGCGATGTGGTGATACTTGCGCCACAGGCCCCGGTGCATCTGCATATTGCCGAACAGATGGCCGAAGTGGCGGAAGTGTTGACCCATCGTGGGCTGCGGCCTGTGGAATGGCTGTTGGCCAATGCGGGTGTCGATGCGCGCTGGTGCCTGATCCATGCGACGCAGATGGAACCGGGGGAGACGCTTGGGTTAGCGGCAATGGGTGCGGTGGCGGGGCTGTGCCCGATCACCGAGGCCAATTTGGGCGATGGCATCTTTGACGGTGTGCGTTGGCTGGGCGCGGGCGGCCGCTTTGGTGTGGGGTCTGACAGCAATGTGCGCATCAGCCTGACCGAGGAATTGCGCAGTTTGGAGTATTCGCAGCGCTTGGCGGGCAAGGGGCGGGCGATGTTTGCCACGGTGGAAAAATCGACCGGGCGGGTGCTGTTTGAGGGTGCGGTTCAAGGCGGCGCGCAGGCGGCGGGGCGGCAATCTGGCGGTATTCGGGCGGGCGACTGGGCGGATTTGCTGGCGCTGGATATGCGGGCGGTTGATCTGGAAGGCCGGCAGGGTGACGATATTCTGGATGCGCTGATCTTTGCGGGCGATGACCGGATGGTGTGCGATGTCTGGTCCGCCGGGCGGCATGTGGTGACAGGCGGGCGACATGTGGCGCGGGGGGCTATTGAAGCGGGCTACAGGCGGGTAATGGCGGGTCTGAGGGCGCGGTTGTGACGCGGGCGAACTGGGAAGATATTCGGGCCGAGGTGCTGCGCCGTATCCGGATGCGGCTTTGGTTGCCGGGGGCTGTGATTCCTACGGAAGAGGCGCTGGCCAATGAATTTGGCTGTGCGCGGGCCACGGTCAGCCGGGCCTTGCGGGAATTGGCGCAAGGCGGCGTGTTGGAACGGCGGCGCAAGGCGGGCACGCGGGTGGCACTGCATCCGGTGCGCAAGGCGACGCTGGATATTGCCGTCACCCGGCTGGAGGTGGAAGGGCGCGGGCAGGTGTACGGCTATCACTTGCTGGAGCGCGCCATGGGCGTGCCGCCAGTTGCCGTGCAATCAAAGCTGGGACTGGCGGCTGGGGCGGACTGGCTGCATCTGCGTTGCCTGCATCTGGCCGATGGGCGCGCGCATTTGTATGAAGATCGTTGGTTGAATCCGGCGGTGCTGCTGGACCCTGCCCCGGATTTCGCAAGGCTTAGTGCGAATGAATGGCTGGTCAGCAATATCAGTTACGCGCGCGGCGATATTGCGTTTTCGGCGGCGAATGCGAGTGTGTCTGAGGCAGAGATGCTTGGGGTGAGGGTCGGGGCGGCGCTGTTTATCACCGAGCGCGGCACCTGGGGGGAGGTTGCCCCGATCACCTGGGTGCGGCTGGCCTATGCGCCGGGATACCGTTTGCAGACAGCGGTTTAGCGGCTGGCCGTTGCAAGATGAGTATTTGGGCGAAAAGGAAATCTGGGCATCAGGGGCCTGGCATCAGGGACTTGAGCATCAGATACGTGAGCATCAGGGCTTTTTGAAATGCGCGGCCACGATGCGCAGCAGTTCGCGGTGCAGGCGCGAGGTGCGGTTGCGGATATGGCAGGCGGCAAACACCGGCTGATGCATGGCGGGCACGTCGCGGACCATATGAAAACGGCCCGTGGCCACCATATCGCGCGCC
>JAYSPY010000151.1:0-12595 GCA_043721855.1 Pseudorhodobacter sp. | reverse complement strand
ATGACACCTGGCCGCTATGCAGCTGGTCCAGCCTTGATCATGGCGGCGGCTGGAAGTTGCTGCACCATATGGCGCGCGCGTTTTTTCAGAATGTGCCGGTGACAGCGGTGCCTGTGACAGGTGGGTTCGATCTACGCGCGGTGAATGACACGGCAGAGGCGATAGATCTGGCGGTCGAAGCATTGGCCGTTGATATGGCGGGAACAACCAGACCTTTGGTGCAAAAAGCGACTTTGATTCCGCACGAGGCTGCGGTGACGGTGAGGCATATTGCGGCGGCGGATATTGGGCCGGATGAAATGTTGGTGTATGTCTGGCGTGATGCCGATGGCACCGTCATTTCGGGCGATGTCTTTGCGCCGAAGCCGCATAAATCCTATGATCTGTTGCCGCCCAAGTTGACCCAGATCATTGTGCGAAATGGGGCTGACTGGCACATCCAAATCGACGCGCACGCGCTTGCGCTTTTCGTATCGTTGGAGGCGGACGTGCCGGGGCGGTTTTCAATCAATGCGTTCACGGTGTTTCCCGGGCATCCGGCGGCCGTTTCCTTTACACCGACTACGCCGGGTGCGCCCCCGAATTTCACCCTGCGCGATCTTCATTCGGCCACCTACGGCCACGCCTGAAAGGACATGACCATGACCGATTTTTCGTATCAACTTTACAGCAGCCGCAACTTCAAACCGCTGGAGGCTACGCTGAACATGGTGGCCGAAGCGGGCTATACATCGGTCGAAGGCTACGGTGGGCTTTATGAAGACGCGGCGGGTTTGGCCGTGCTTTTGAAGGCAAATCACCTGTCGATGAAAACCGGACATTTCGGGCTGACAATGCTGGAAACCGAAGTGTCCCATGCACTGACCATTGCCACGACACTGGGGATGGAGCGGATTTATTGCCCGCATCTGATGCCCGGTGACCGGCCCACAACGGCAGACGGTTGGCGCGATTTTGGCGCGCGTTTGCAAGAGGTTGGCAAACCTTACCGTGAGGCTGGTTTTGGCTTTGGCTGGCACAATCATGCATTTGAATTTGTGCCGCTGCATGACGGCAGCGTGCCACAAGACCTGATCTTTGAAGGCGGGCCTGATCTGGAATGGGAGGCCGATATTGGCTGGATCATTCGTGGTGGTGCGGACCCGCTTGAATGGATCAAATGGTATGGCGACCGGATTACGGCCGTGCATGTGAAAGACATCGCCCCCGACGGGCAGAATGCGGACGAAGACGGCTGGGCCGATGTGGGCCACGGCACGGTGGATTGGGCAGGGCTTATGGCCGCATTGCGCGGCACCAAATGCACCAATTTCGTGATGGAGCATGACAATCCATCTGATCACGCGCGGTTTGCTGCGCGGTCTATCGCATCGGCCAAGGGGCTCTGAGAATGGATAAACTGGGTATCGGGATCATCGGCTGTGGCAATATCTCAACCACATATTTCAGTCTGGTACCCATGTTCAAAGGCATCGAAGTGCGGGCCTGCGCCGATACGCGCATGGTGGCGGCTGAGGCGCGAGCAGCGGAATACGGCGTGGTTGCACAGTCAGTCGAGGATTTGCTGGGCAATCCAAGCGTCGATGTGGTGATCAACCTGACCATACCGGACGCGCATTTCGGGGTGTCCAAAGCCGCATTGCAGGCTGGCAAGCATGTGTGGAGCGAAAAGCCCTTGGTTCTGTCGATGGCCCAGGGGCTGGAGCTGCGGGCCCTCGCGGCGGCGGGTGGTTTGCGGGTGGGCTGTGCGCCTGATACCTTTCTTGGTGGATCACACCAGTTTGCCCGCGCGATGATTGACGAAGGCAAGATCGGCCGCGTTGTCGCAGGATCATCGGCCGTGATGGGCCATGGGATGGAACATTGGCACCCGAATCCGGATTTCTTTTTCGTACCCGGTGGCGGCCCGATACTGGATATGGGGCCATATTACATTGCCAATATGATCAACCTGATAGGCCCGATCAAACGGGTGGCAGCGCTTGCCAATGCGTCCAGCCCGACACGCAGGATTTCCAGTGCCCCGCGCGCGGGTGAGGTCATAACCGTCAAGACGCCAACGAATATCCATGCCCTGTTGGAATTTCACAATGGTGCGACGATGAACCTGTCGGCCAGTTGGGATATCTGGTCGCACAAACGCGCGCATATGGAAATTTACGGCGATCAGGGCTCTATTTACCTGCCAGACCCGAATTTCTTTGGCGGCGCGGTTGAAATGGCGGGCAAGGATGGCCTGACTAAAGAACTGGCACTGTGGGATCATCCGTTCGGGCGCACAAACCAAAACCACAACGGGCGCGAATTGGCGAATTATCGGTCGGCGGGGCTGGCGGACATGGCGGCAGGCCTGCGCGATGGTCGCGATCATCGGGCGTCACTGGACCGCACCTTGCACGGGGTCGAGGTGATGTTGGCGGTGCTGCAATCTGGGGAAACCGGGCAGTTTGTAACGTTGCAGACCACCTGCACGCAGCCTGCACCGCTGGGGCCAACCGAAGCGGCGACCCTGTTGGCGTAGGGACGCGGCAAAGGCGTTAAAGCACGGTTGACGCAGCTTTCGCTACCGATTGCAGATCGACGCCCGTGCTGGGGCCGACCACCACATAAGAGGCGTCGTTGCTGTTCCACCAGACCATATTCAGCCCCTTGGCGAGGCGGGTCTGAAACGCGGTGGTGCCTGTGCCCGCCGCCGCATTTCCTCCGGCCAAAAAGCAAAGGGCGACAACTTGGCCGGTGGCATCCGTGTAAACCAGTTGCGCCACCGGCTTGCCCGATGCCACCAGAAGGCGCGCGCCTTGGAATGTAAGACCGCTGGCCGACAGGTCTGGCACAGTGAAAGCGACGCCCGTGGTATCGGACAACCATTTTTGCAGATGGTCAGTGTCTGATGCGGGCACTTCGACGAGGTGGCGTTTTTGGTTGGCGTAAATCAGGTGATAATCGGCGACCTGATCCAGCCAGCCTGTGGCAGATGCAACCTGATCCGGCGCGGAAGTGCGGTGCAAATAGGCACCGCCAGCACCCCCGATAAGCAGCAATACAAAACCGGCGGCGAGGCTGCGCCAAAGCGGTGGGCTGGTGATATTCGCGGCCTTGGGTGGGGGCAAATCCGCCAAAGGAGCGCGATCAATGGCGCGGGCCAGCGCTGTTGGGACGGGGTCTGTAAGCAGGCTGTCAAAGCCAGTGCGCGCGGCCTGATCGGCGCGCGACAGGGCCGCGAATTCAGCGGCAATGGCCGGGTTCGATTCGATAAGCCGTTCCAGCGATAAGGCGTCATTTGTGGGCAACGCGCCGTCCATGTAGGCGGAAAGTTGGTCGAGTATGGCTTGATCAAGGGGCTGTGTCATTGCAACGCCACCTCGCCTGTTGCAGCCAGTTTTTCCTTTATCATCTGGCGGGCGCGGGACATGCGGCTCATCACGGTTCCTATCGGAATATCTAAAATCTCGGCGGCATCTGAATAGGAATGGCCTTCAACTGCGACCAAAAGCAAAGTGGAACTTAGTCCATCTGACAAAGACATCACCATTGCCAGCATCTGGTTGCCGTAAAGATGATCTGGCCCGGCAATGGGTGTGGTCAATTCGTCGGTCTCAGATGCGTCGACGTGACCGCCACCCAAACGGACGCGGCGGCTGCGCAGTTCCGACACCCAAAGATTTCGCATCATGGTGTAAAGCCAACTGTCGAGTCTGCTACCAGCTTGCCATTGGGCACGGCGCAAAATGGCGCGTTCCACTGTAGTTTGCACCAGATCATCGCCGTCGTCACGGTTTCGGGTCAGGGTCACAGCAAAGCGCCGCAAGCGCGGAAGCAGCTGTACCAGGTCGGTTTTAAACTGCGCCATGTCCGTCACGCCATTTGACCCCCGGTCGTCATTGTGCAGCACTTGGCCGACCAATGTCAGGTGAACACTTTTGCGGGCAGGCATGCAACCACCGGCCTGTTGGGCCGGCGGAGGTAGCAAGGGAATGCGTTTCAGCATTTTGCCGGATCACCAAGACGTGGCTTCGCCGTGCAGCGCTTTGCTCCACGCGGTATAGGCCCAGGTATTGCGGCCGCCACGATCAGCAATTTGCAGCAGGTGTTCCCTTGCGCCGCTGAAATCACCTTCAGCAATCATCGCTTGGCCCATATAAGACCGGGCAAGACTATAGTTCGGGTCTATTTTCAGGGCGGCTTGATAGAACGCCATGCCCTCAGCGATATGACCTGATTTGCGCAGCGAGAACCCTTTGTAATTTAAAATGCGCGGGTCATTTGGGTTTGCTGCAGTGGCCAGAACGTGCAGCGCGTTACCGTATTGCCCGTCATAGGCCAATTCAAGCGCGACGTTGTAAAGATCATCATCGCTTAAGGCACCGCTTTGCGCCTCGACACACTTTTTCTTTATAACATCCCATATCTTGCCGTCTTTGCATTTTTGCATTGCTTCAGTTTTCACCGGGGGGGTGGTGGAATCAGATCCGGCGGCGAAGGCCGTGGTGGCGAATGAAGCTGCGACCAAGGTGGCGATAAGTGTTTGCGTGCGGGGCATAAAACAAATCCTTTGGTGAAAGATCGTGTTGGCCAGAAGCAGTTTTTGCGGGGGCAGTTTTGCCCATGAAAAAGAAACGCATTAGGTGCGTGGATTATTCAGAGCGTGCGGCAGATTCTTTTTTTCACGGGTGCTGAATATTTGATGCAGGTGCCGCGTTTGCTATTTGACGGGCAAGCGGGATGCATCTGCTTCTGCCCCGACCGGCCTGCGCGGGCAGGCCAACACGATGGCATCAACTTTTGAAAAGGAACTGAACACATGAAATTGGCAATTATTTCTGCGGGCTTGGCCCTGATACTGGGTGGTTCGGGCGCATTCGCCGGGATGGTGGAAACTGTAGATAGCGCAAAGGGGCCTGTGGTTGCCGCGGCAGATGGCGGCATGACTTTGTACACCTTTCGCAAAGATACGGTCGGCGCTTCGACCTGCTATGATGAATGTGCTGGAAAGTGGCCGCCGTTTTTGGCTGATGAGGCGGATGTGGCCAAAACTGAAGGTGATCTGACGGTGATTGAGCGAAAAGATGGCACCTATCAATGGGCGATGAAGGGTATGCCTTTGTATTTCTTCGCAGGCGACGCCGCCAAAGGCGATGCCAAGGGTGATGGCGTGAAGGGCGTGTGGGACGCGGTCCAACCGAACTGAAACTGATATTCAAACACGGTGGCACCGGGGCTGGCATCTGTTGCCCGGCCCCGGTGGTTTTCAGAGCTTTAGAAAAGCGCCGCGAATGGGAAGCACGCGTTTGGCCCCTTGTTCGCCCAGCACGGCAAGAGTGTCGCCCGACATCAGAATTTCCTGCACCGCCTCACCCGTTGGCCATGCGATACAGCCGGTGACGTGGCGCACATCGGATGTTGTGTTGGGGGCCAGAACAAGTGCGCTGGCTTGGCCGGAATTGGTAAAAAGATCAGGGTTTTCGCGCGGCGTGATGTCTAACAAGGGCATTGCAATGCCGTCTTCAATGCCAAGGCACCCGATATGGCGTCCGTTCCAGGGCGCGTAATCGCGCCCACCGTTGGAATGCCACAGCATGGTCATCGGCAGGCGTTTGGGGTGACGCAGGCTGATGTAGAGATCACCTTCGGCCGGGCGTGAAACGGCGGTCCAGCCAAGCTGGCTGTCCGGGGCCTCGATGCCAATGACGAAATCTTCATGCGCCGGGCCGAACGGGTAACGGGTCAGATCAACCGTGCCGCAATCTGATGCCGGAAAATGCCGGGGATCGTCGCTTTGGGCCGGGTAGCGCAGCGCTGATCTGCCCCGCGTGGGGTCGGCTTCCGGTGCACCCGCCGGGGTTTCAAACCAGCGTTTGGGGGAAAAGCGCAGACGGCCGCCATTTGGCAGCGAAATCATGGCATGATTGGCGGTAGATATCGCACCTTGCCCGCCTGTGAAACTGTGGCGTTGATAGAGGAACGGGTGATCATCGCTAAGCGACAGGTGCTTTTCCACCGATGCGCCCATGACGGGGTGGTCCAATGTGCAGTGCAGGCTTTTGCCGTCTGTTCCCGGTGAGATATTCCAAAAGCCATTCGCGGGCCAGCCGTGCAAGGGTGCGCCATCGACAGATGCGTCGGAAAATGGGGCGCAAAAGAAATCGCCTTCAAGCCGGGCCTGATGCGGTGGTGCGCCGGGTGGAAGAGTAATGTCTGATCCGACCCAAGGCGCCTTGTGCGTCATGGAAATGCGGCGACCCTGATCTTGCGTGACAAAATCCGAGACGATGCCGCAATCTGGATAAAAGTTAAAGCTTACCCCCCGTGCCGCGATCGGCAGAGGGGTGCTTTGGCGATGATCAGCGACCGACGCCGACATAGGCTTCGAAGCCGGCGCGCTCCACCTCTTTCCTGCTGTACAGATTGCGCAGATCGGCCATGCGGGGCGTCGCCATTTTGCGGGCCATTTTGGCCAAATCAAGGGCGCGGAATTCGTTCCATTCGGTCAAGATCACCACCAGATCAGCGCCTTGGCTGGCCTGATAGGGATCGTCATGCCATTTGACGCCCGGCAACAAGTTTTCGCCTTCGTGCTTGCCTTGCGGATCGACAACCCGCACCTTCGCCCCTGCCCCTACCAAAGCAGGCACAATGGTAAGCGATGGTGCGTCGCGCATATCATCGGTATTTGGCTTGAACGTCACACCCAGCACGGCGATGGTCTTGTCACGCAAAACACCGTCGCACAGATCTTCGATCTTGGTGATCATGCGGCGTTTGACCTCGTCGTTCACTTTGATCACAGTTTCGGTGATTTGCATGGGCACGGCGTGTTCTTGGCCCATCCGCGCCAAGGCTTTGGTATCCTTGGGAAAGCAAGACCCACCATAACCGGGGCCAGCATGCAGGAACTTGTTGCCGATGCGGCCATCCATGCCGATGCCTTTCGACACCGCCTTGATATCGGCACCGACGCGTTCGCACAGGGCGGCGATTTCGTTGATGAAGGTGATCTTGGTGGCAAGGAACGCATTGGCTGCGTATTTGATCATTTCTGCGGATTCGAGGCCGGTATAAACTACCGGAAAATCGCGCAGAAACAGCGGGCGGTACACCTCGGCCATCACGTCTTTCGCGCGATCGGATTCCACGCCAACAACCACCCGGTCGGGGCGCATGAAATCATCAATTGCAGCCCCTTCGCGCAGGAATTCAGGGTTGGAGGCCACGTCAAATTCTGCCGCCGGATTGGCGGCTTTGATCACTGCCTCGACTTGGCGGTTGGTGCCAACGGGCACGGTCGATTTGGTAACCACGACGGTGTAGCCGGTCATGCATGCGGCCACTTCTGCGGCGGCGGCCATGACATACGTCAGATCTGCATGGCCATCGCCGCGCCGGGTTGGGGTGCCAACCGCGATGAAAACAGCGCCCGCGCCATCAACAGCTTTCGCCAGATCATCGGTAAACGACAGCCGTCCGGCGGCGACGTTTTTGGCCATCAGCGCATGCAGACCCGGTTCATATATCGGCACTTCGCCGTGCTGCAGCTTTTCCAGTTTTTCCAGATTTTTATCGACGCAAACGACATCATGGCCAAAGTCGGAAAAACAAACGCCAGAGACAAGGCCAACATAGCCGGTTCCAATGACCGCGATTTTCAAATCAATTACCCCTGACAATATATTTCTGACGATAGCGCGATGCGGGAAACTGGTCTGAAAGTCAACGCCAAGTCTTGTGTGGCGGGATGTGACCCTTATTTTTCGTCCTCGACAACGGCGCGAGAATTTGCCTACGTTAACGATAACATTTCAAGCGGGGGCCGTCGTGACAAAGCCAGAAATATTGCAAATCGGCAGCTATCCGGACTGGGATCAAGTGCCTTTGGACGCGGCGTTCATCTGCCATCGGTATTTCGAGGCGGCGGATAAGGCAGCTTTCCTTGCAAATGTCGGGCCGGGTGTCATGGCCATCGCGACGCGGGGCGATCTGGGGGCATCACGTGCCATCATTGACGCCTGCCCGCAGCTGCAACTGATCTCGGTTTACGGTGTGGGTTATGACGCGGTTGATCTGGCGGTATGTCGCGCGCGGGGCATTCAGGTGACCAATACCCCCGATGTTCTAAGCGAAGATTGCGCCGATCTTGGGGTGGCCATGATGCTGTGCCTTGGGCGCGGCATGGGGGGGGCAGATGCCTGGGCGCGGAGCGGGTCTTGGGCCACCAAAGGCGGCTATCCATTGCAGCGCCGGATTTGGGGCAAGCGGGCAGGCGTGCTGGGATTAGGGCGCATTGGCGTTGAGGTGGCTAAACGGCTGGCGGGCTTTGGCATGGATATCGCTTATTCGGCGCGCAGTTCCAAAGCGGTGCCGGGTGACTGGGAATTTATTGCAGACCCGGTGGCGTTGGCGGCGCGGTCTGATTTTCTGTTCGTGACGCTTAGCGCATCAGCAGAAACGCGGCATATCGTGGGGGCGGATGTCATTGCGGCGTTGGGGCCGCAGGGCATGTTGATCAATATTTCGCGCGCGGGAAACATTGACGAGGCGGCGTTGCTGGATGCATTAGAGGCGGGCACGCTCGGGTCGGCGGCCTTGGACGTGTTTGAGGGAGAGCCTGCGTTGAACCCGCGCTTTGTGGCCCTGCGCAACGTGCTTTTGCAACCGCATCACGCATCCGGTACCTTCGAGACACGGCAAGCGATGGGGGCCTTGGTGCGCGACAACCTGAGCGCGCATTTTGCCGGGCGAGCGCTGTTGACGCCGGTTTTATAAGGCGGCTTCATAGGGCGGTGACGATCACTTTTAAAGGGCGGGGTAGCTTTAGGCTGGTGTTTCGATCAGCAATACCAAGCATGGGCTTAAGGTGGAGTATTTGGAATGGCATCGTTTGAAATCATTGACCCCGCTTTTTGCCGCTATGTCATGGGCAATGCGCCGCTGAAGAAGCTGGCGACTGGATTTGATTGGCTTGAAGGGCCGGTTTGGTTTGGCGATGCGGGGTGTCTGTTGTTTTCGGATATCCCGAACAACAAGATTTTGCGCTGGACGCCGGGTCTGGGGATCAGCACCTACCGTGAGCCATCGAATTATTCCAACGGCCACACGCGCGATCGTGAAGGACGGCTTGTGTCGTGTGAACATGGGCTGCGTCGGGTCACCCGCACCGAACACGATGGGCGGGTCACGGTGATTGCCGATGGCTTCAAGGGCAAGCCGTTGAATTCGCCAAATGATCTGGTGGTGAAATCGGACGGTGCGATCTGGTTCACTGATCCGCATTACGGGATATCGACGAATTACGAAGGTCATAAATCTGCGCAGGAATTGCCATGCCAAGTCTACCGGGTGGATGTATCCGGCACGATGACGGTGATTGCCAGCGATTTTCACTGCCCCAATGGGCTGGCGTTTTCGCCGGATGAGACGCGGTTGTACATCGCCGATACCGGCCGGATGTTCCACCCCGATCCGCAGCATATCCGGGTATTCGATGTGCAGGGCGACCGGCTGTCTGGTGGGGCCATATTTCACACGGTCAGCCCCGGTTGCGCGGACGGCATTCGCACCGATATCGACGGCAATCTGTGGTCATCAGCAGCAGACGGAGTGCATTGCATAGCACCTGACGGGCATCTGATGGGAAAGATTCTGGTGCCAGAGGTGGTTTCCAATATCTGTTTTGGCGGGCGGGCCAAGCATCAGTTGTTCATCACCGCGACAACCAGCCTTTATGCCATTTCCTTGAATAGAAACGGAGCGCAAATACCATGACGACGCCAGAAAAAGCACAGATTGGTCTGATAGGCCTTGGCACGATGGGCAGCATGCTGGCGCTGAACATCGCGGAAAAGGGCTTTTCGATTGCGGTATGGAACCGGACTACGGCGGTCACGCACGCGTTTGTGGCGCAATCGGGGGTGTTGGCGCAAAAGATTACCCCGACGGATACTTTGGCAGACCTGGTGGCCGCCATTGCCACGCCAAGGGCAATTATCCTGATGGTGCCAGCGGGCAAGATTGTGGATGACGAGATTGCCGCCCTGCGCCCGCTTCTGGATAAGGATGATCTGATCATCGACGCAGGCAATGCGGAATTTCATGATACCAATCGACGTGCGGCGGACGCCCTCGTTCAAGGGCCGCATTTTCTGGGCATCGGCGTGTCCGGGGGCGAAGAGGGCGCACGACACGGCCCATCGATCATGGGCGGCGGGGTGCGGGCCGATTGGGACCGTGTTGCACCAATCCTGACGGCGATTTCGGCAAAATATCAGGGCATCCCTTGTGCCACCTATCTGGGCGAGGCGGGGGCGGGGCATTTTGTGAAGTCGGTGCATAATGGCATCGAATACGCTGATATGCAGATGATCGCCGAGATTTACGGCGTGATGCGCGATGGCATGGGGATGGGGGCACCTGCCATTGGGCAAGTGTTCAATGGCTGGAACAAGGGTGTTCTGCAATCTTACCTGATCGAGATTTCGGGTGCTGTTTCTACGGCAACGGACCCTGCTTCGGGTAATGCGATGCTGGATGTTATCCTGGACAGCGCGGGCCAAAAAGGCACCGGGCGTTGGACTGTGATCGAGGCGCAGCATCTTGCAGCACCTGTTCCGGCAATTGAAGCGGCAGTTTTGGCGCGCAACCTTTCATCGCGGCTTGGGGAACGGCAAGCGGGCGAAACTTTGTTTGGTGCGGCCCCGTCGCGGATCGCGGACGGGGCGGTTGATCTTGCCACCTTGGAACAGGCGCTGATTGTGGGCAAAATTCTGTGCTATGCACAGGGTTTTGCGCTGATCGGGGCGGCGGCCAAAGACTTTGGCTGGGCCATGCCCTTGCCCGATATCGCGCGCGTCTGGCGCGAAGGCTGCATCATCCGGTCGGGCATGTTGAACGATATGGCAACGGCGCTGGCCGAGGATGCGGCCCGCAATCTTATGCTGGCACCGTTCTTTGCGAATTTGCTGAAGCAAGCCCATGGATCATTGCGCAAAGTGGTGGCGCAAGCGGCCTTGCACGGGCTGCCGATGCCAGCATTGGCGTCGGGGCTTGCGTGGTTTGACATGATGCGCACCGGGCGTTCGACCGCCAACATGATTCAGGCGCAGCGCGATTTCTTTGGCGCACATGGGTTTGAACGGGTGGATGGCGGGTCGGGCAAACATGGGCCCTGGGGCAGCCACGGGTAGCGGTTTAGCGCCTTGTGCAGGGCCAGCTTCAGCAGGCGGTTAATCCTATCTGCAGCAATACATGCCACAGCGGGTTTCGATAAATAACCGTTTTGACGGAAAGAAATCGATCCGAGAGAATGCCGATGATGCGTTCCAGTCTGATGGCGGTATAAATATTTTTAAGACGGCAGACCTGAGCTACGGGTTTAAAGCGGCACTGGTGCTGGGCGAGGCTCGGATAAGGCGGCAAATTGTTACTCTGGCGCAGGCCTATGTGCGCTATGTCAGATGGATTTACGGGCATGACTTAATTTGCTGTGGCCGCGTATCCCAAAAACCGCCTTGGTAGATGCAAAAGTTAAGGACGTCTCAACATGTCTATGTCATGGGGCGTGAGATGGGATATGGTAAATCGCAAGAAGCGGATCGAAAGCCACAGGACCGCTGTCCGCGACATACAGACGCCTATTCATCATCCGAGGTTTGCATGGGCATTAGCGACAATTCGCCAAACCGCAGCTGATTTTGATGCTGGATATGAACCTCCGGGTATCAAGGTTAGCGTTTTTCACGCGTAGGCGCGATCAGTCGCTGCCAGCGCGGTCGTCCACCGGGTGCGACAGTTTGAATGTATGGGCCATGGGCCTGCAACCTGGCGCTCAGGCTGCATTTATCTAGTAGCTGATTTACCTTATAATTGGGGCTACTTCGGTGGAAGTTGGTCAAGTTCTGATTGGCCTGAAAGCATGTCGAAAGTGACCAAAATAATATGACCCTACAGCTAACATACAGGCATTTTACAGATGGGTTGGCTCTGCGCCCGATGGTGCTGCCATGATAGCCGCAGGTATCGATCTTGGCGGCACTAAAATTGAGACGCAGATTTTTGATGTCAGTTGGGCATGCGTTGATCGATGCCGCATTGATACGCCGCACAGTTATCAGGATCTGGTCCGCGCCTTGGCGGGGCAAATCGTCTGGGCCGATCAGCGGGCTGGAAAAACGATGCCAACAGGAATAGGCGCTGCGGGTTTGCTGAACCCGGTCTCTGGAAATGCCTATACCGCAAATCTGCCAGCTATGGGGCGTCCGTTGCACAGGGATGTTGAAGCGGCGGTTGGGCGCAAGATTACCTATATCAATGATTGCCGCGCGCTGGCGTTATCTGAGGCGGTGTTTGGGGCCGGGCGTGGCAAAAGCCCGGTTGCGGGGCTGATTTTGGGAACCGGAATTGGTGGCGGTCTTACTATAGACGGTCGCTTAGCCCCCGGTTTTGCAGCCGTTGGTGGGGAGTTTGGCCATTTCACCGCGTCGGCCCATTTAATCAACCTTTATGGCTTGCCAATAGTGCAGTGCGGATGCGGGCGGATGGGCTGCACGGAAACGCTGGTATCTGGCCCCGGACTTTCGCGCATTGCACAGCGGTTCACCGGGCA
>JAYSPY010000150.1:0-48108 GCA_043721855.1 Pseudorhodobacter sp. | reverse complement strand
GGGCGTCTGGTCCACAGGATCATGGCCAATGGTCGCTCTTGGCAGGGTGCTGTCAGGCCCGATTGTTTGCGGCATGAACCAGGCCGCAAATGATTGGTGCGACCGCCACGTAGATGCTGTGAATGAACCAAACCGCCCGATCCCATCGGGCCGCATTCCAGGCCGTTGGGGATTGTGGATCGCACTTGCGATGTCGGTGATATCTTTGGCAGTCGGTTGGCTGCTGGGGCCGTGGGGCTTTGCCGCAACTGTGTTTGGCGTGTTGGCGGTCTGGGCCTATTCCGCCGAACCGGTGCGCTTGAAACGGTCTGGCTGGTAGGGGCCGGGGTTGGTTGGCCTGTGCTATGAAGGCTTGCCGTGGTTTACGGGTGCTGCTGTCTTGTCTGGCGGCTTGCCGTCGTTTCAGATCATCACACTCGCCTGCCTGTATGCGTTTGGCGCGCATGGCATCATGACGTTGAATGATTTCAAAGCGCTGGAAGGTGACAAGCTGCACGGCGTGCGGTCACTTCCCGTGACGCTTGGCCCCGATGTAGCCGCGCGAGTGGCCTGTACGGTCAGGGCATTGGCGCAGCTTTTGGTGATTGCCCTGCTGCTTGTCTGGGGCCGCCCTTGGCATGCTTTGGCGATTAGCGCCTGCCTGTTTGTGCAATTTGCCGCGATGCGGGTGCAATCGCTGCTGCCTTTTCGCTTCGTTTGATGCAAACCGCGCCGACCTTGGGCATTACCGCCGCTGTGCCATCGTTCTTGCTGATCGGCCTTGGCATCGGTGCTGGCGGCACCAACCTGTTGGCCCTGTTGGCCGAAAAAGTAGATGAAAGGCGGCAAGCGGCCGCTGGCAGCGCAGTTTGGATCATGATGATCTTCGGTCTTGTTGTCACGGCGATTGTCGCGGGACAACTTCTTGATCCCTACACGCCAGCCCGGCTGGTCGCTGTAACCGCCGGCGTTGCGGTCATTGCACTGGCTCTGACGCTGATCGGCCTGTGGGGCCAGGAAACCACCATCACACACCCCGCCCCGAAACGCGCAATGAAGTTTTCCGAAGTTCTATCCGAAATGTGGGTCGACCCGCGCGCGCGGGCGTTCACCATCTTCGTCTTTGCCTCGATGACGGCCTACAACCTGCAAGACCTGATACTGGAGCCGTTCGCGGGCTATGTCGGCATGGTTGACCGCGAACATTTCGACGAATTTCTGCGCGCACGCGCTGCATCGGCCGGGGCGGAACGGCTCACCGGCACCTATCTTCGGATTGAACGCGACGCGGACGAAACCCATGTGGTTTACCGCGAAAAGCCCAGTGGCATTGAGCGGCGTCTGACCACCAAACTGATCATCGGTGCCGATGGCGCGCGCTCTATCGTCGCCAAGACCGAGGTTCCGGGCGGCGATAAAGTTCCCTACGTCATTGCCTGTCATGAAATCGTCAAAGCCCCGGAATCGGTTGCTGCGGCGAATGCAGATTATGATCCGACGCGCTGTGATGTGATTTATGACGGCAGAATATCGCCCGACTTCTACGGCTGGGTTTTCCCGCACGGCGAACACGCCAGCATCGGTATGGGCACCGGAATCGACGGCGTTGATCTGAAAAAAGCCACCGCCGATCTGCGCGCATCGGCGGGTCTTTCGGGCTGTGAAACCATCCGCCGCGAAGGTGCGCCGATCCCGCTTGCGCCGATGGACCGCGGGGACAATGGCCGTGATGTGGTGCTTGCGGGCGACGCGGCAGGCGTTGTCGCACCGTCGTCCGGCGCAGGCATTTTCTATGCAATGGCCGGGGGCAGGGCGGCAGCAACGGCGGCGCAGGCGTGTCTGGCCTCGGGCCGGGTCAAAGACCTTGGCCTTGCCCGCAAGATGTTCATGAAAGAACATGGCACGGTGTTCAAAGTGCTGCGCGTGATGCAAGATGCCTATTACAAATCCGATGAACGTCGTGAACGGTTTGTCAGCCTGTGCCACGATGTCGATGTGCAAAAACTGACATTCGAGGCGTATATGAACAAAAAACCAGTCTCTGCCCGGCCGCTGGCGCATCTGAAAATCGGCCTGAAAAACATGGCCCATATCTTGCGGCTGGTCTCTCCGGTTTGGACATGACAACCGCCACCATCGCTTCAGCCGAAGAGATGATCCCGGCTTGGGTTGACGGTCAGCTTACGCCGGTTGGCAAGCTGGAGGTGCATCAGCGCGGCCTGCGTCACAAAGCCGTCTCGGTGTTCGTAATGGATGGCACGCGTGTGTTGATCCAGCGCCGTGCATTGGCCAAATATCACACGCCGGGGCTTTGGGCGAATACTTGCTGCACACATCCCCGCTGGGATGAAGACGCACAGGTTTGTGCGGTGCGCAGGCTGGACGAAGAACTTGGCATCACTGCATTGAACGCTGTTTTCGCCGACCGCGTGGAATACAGGGCCGAGGTTGGCAATGGTTTGATTGAACATGAGTTGGTCGATATTTTTGTGGCCAAAGCGCCTGCAAGCTTAAGGATCATCTGCAATCCGGATGAAGTGATGGCCGCGCGTTGGGTCGATCTTTCTGAACTGGCTGCCGACGTGACCCGTGATCCGGCCGCCTATACCCCGTGGTTGCGCATTTATTTATCGGATCATATGGACCGTATTTTCGGCGCAACTTAATCTGTTAAAAATAAACAATTTCAATATGTAACATGTCAATTCGCATGTATCACCTTAAGTGGTCTGCGCCGCAAGCTGCCGATCCATCCATGGCAAGATAACAGCCGCCACGGCCTCCGCCGCCTCTTCATGCACCAAATGGCCAAACCTTGGCAAAACAACCCCTTCAGCACCGGGCAACTTTGCCGCTGCATTTTGTGAAATGCGGGCGGGCACGGCGCGGTCGCCGCTTGAAGCCAGCAGCAACACCGGGTTCGCTATGGCCACAAACCGCGCGACGAGGCCTTCAAGCCGCCATTGCGCCATCATGCCCAAAGTGCCCTCGATATGGCCGGCATCTTGCACCAGTGTCAAATATTGCGCGCGCCCGGCAGGTTCGATCTTCGATCCGGTTGTTGCCAAAAGCCCCTGCACGCGCGCGGCCGTTCCCCACAACCGCGACACCACAGTCGGGATCAACGGCAGCAATGCCAGCACCTTCGCCATCAGCGGGAACAGCACCCCCGCAGCGCCTTCAAATTCGCCAAGTGCGGCATTTATGCCAATGACGCAGGGTGCGGATTTCATCATCTCTGCCATGCGCAGCGCAATCGCGCCGCCTGCTGAATGGCCGATAATCGCCACCGGGGCCAAGCCTTCCGTGCGGCATAAAGCTGCCAGATCAGCTGCCATCGCGTCCAACCCAAACCGCCCCCGCGCGCCCGTCCGGGTAAACCCCTGACCCGGCAGATCTGGCACGATCACCCGGTAATGCGGCGCAAGCAGCGGTATCAGGTTGCGGAAACTATGCCCCGATCCGCCCGCGCCGTGCAGCAGCAAAACCACCGGGCCGGACCCCATATCCAGCACGCACCAATCATGCGAACCTGACGAGACTCGGCGGGCAAAGCTGCGATTGGGCCAGTCGCCCGGCATGCGGGGCACTGTCACAGTCAATCCCCCAACGCTTGACCAAGGATGGCCGCCAGCGTGTTGGCATCCGCGCGGGGCAGGGCTACATAGCTGGCCCCCAGCGCGTCGGCCAAAACCTTCAGCCCCGGCTGGGGGCGGTTGGCAGTATCTATCACCACCGTCGGCACTGCGGTGCGCCGGATGGCCCCTGCCAGCCGCAACGCATCCGCTTCGGCGGTGACACGGTCTGCCGATCCGTCCAGTGCTATGTTGCCCCGCCCGTCGGTCAGCAAGGCAATCGTCGGCGTCAAGCCCCGCGCCGCCGCCCGCCCGCCCGGCGGTATCCATCGCCAGTTCCAACCCCGCCGCGAGGGGTGTCCCACCACCACCCGGCAGACCCGCCAAGCGCCGCTTTGTCTGCACCAAAGACCGCGTGGGTGGCAAGATCAGTTCTGCCACCCGGCCCCGGAACGCCAGCAGCGCCACATGATAGCGCCGCGCATAGGCTTGGGCCAACAGCAATTCCACCGCACCCTTCGCTTCGGCCAGCCGGGCCATGGCCGACGATCCCGATGCATCGACCGCAAAGATCAGCACCCGGTCAGAGGTTTCGCGAAACCGCTTGATGCGAATGTCAGACGGCCAGACCAACACGCCCGCAACATCGCGCGCGGTCTGCGCCCGGCGCATCGGTTGCCAAGGTGCCGCCACGCGCAATGTGGCTACTAGATCAATCCGTGCCCCGCCGCCCAACAGCGCCGGCCGCGATGGCAAAGGCCGCCCGCGCCGGTTGCCACTGGGCGCAGCCCCGGTGCCGGATGCGCCCTTGGCGCTGCGCGAAGCCGCCCCTGCCGCAAGCGCCGCCAGCAAGTCGGCGGGCAAAGCCGCACGCGCAGCCTCGATGAGCATATCGTCAGGAATAATCTGACGATCGTCGGGCTGCGGTGTCTGATCAGGCGGGGTTTCCTTGTCATCATCAGGCTGAGGCGGCGGCGGCTCTTGCTGATCATCCGCTGGCACCTGCGTCGCCCGGTGCGCCAGCACCATTTCAACCGCCAGCCGCAGATCGTCGTCGTCAACCACATCCCGCCGCGCGAGCGCCGCCGACGCCCGTGCCACCGCAAGTGCAAGTGTAGGTGCGCGCAAGCTGTCAATGCCCAAACGGACCGCCACGCGTGTCAAGGTTTCCACCGTATCCTCGGGCGTTGTCACCGACAAAAGCCGCGCCCGCGCCGCTGCAAGCATGCCCAAATCCAACCCCAGATCATCGGTGTCAGACCAGGCCACTGCGTTCAGATCCACAAACACCGCCAGCCTACCGCGCAGACCGCCGGGCAGCGTGCGGTCTGGATTTCGACCGTGATGTCACGCTCAAAGCACTGGACCCGTTTTACGAAATCCGTTGGCCCGATGGCAGCAACTTCAAGGCCCGCCAAGACACCGATGCCATGCGCGCCGAGGTGGCAAGGCTGTCGCCCGGTGATGCACGCGGCTATGACAAATTCCTGAAGGATTCCGAAGCGCGCTATTGGTTCGGGTTCGAAGACCTTGGTCGCAGATCGATGCACAAATTCATCGACCTGCTGAAAGTCCTGCCGAAATTCGCATGGTTCCGGGCTGATAAATCGGTTTATGCCCATGCTGCAGCGCGCGTCAAAGACGAACGCTTGCGTATGGCGCTGTCGTTTCACCCGCTGTTCATCGGTGGCGATCCGTTCAATGTGACCTCAATGTATATCCTCGTTTGCCATCTGGAAAAAGAATGCGGCGCGCACTACGCCATGGGCGGGGTTGCGGCCATTGCCGCTGCCATGGGCCGGGTGATCGAGGCGCAGGGCGGCACTTTGCGCCTGCACGCGGAAGTGGATGAAATTCTAGTCGAAAATGGCCGCGCCGCTGGTATAAAACTGGCGGGCGGCGAGACGGCGCGCGCGCAACCGCACAAGGGCCGTTCCGATGCATTGTTATCTGTTCTGGCGCAGCTGGAGGCGCGCGATCGCGGGCTGACCTGACCCGGTCGAATTGCGGGCTTGGAACATCGTCCCCCACAACTTATGCCTCACTTTGGCCTGAACCCGGAGCGCGACCATGGACCTGACACTGTTTGCAACCTATTTCATTGCCTGCGCTGCGGCGGCAACAACGGGGGCACTGTTCAATCCCGGCGATTGGTATGACAGCCTGTCAAAACCGAACTGGACTCCGCCAAACTGGGTTTTTCCGGTGACGTGGACGGTGCTCTACATTTTCATGGCCGCATCCGCCGCGAGGGTGGCGGTCTTGCCAGATACGGCGCTGGCTATGGCGCTGTGGGCCGTGCAAATTGCGTTCAACACACTGTGGACGCCGATATTCTTTGGCCTGCGCCGCCTGCGTGCCGCGATGATCGTGATGGCAGGGCTTTGGCTGTCGGTGGCGGCGACAACGGTTGCATTTTCCATGGCAGATACCTGGGCGGGTCTGATGTTCGCGCCCTATCTGGTTTGGGTGACAATCGCGGGCGCGCTGAATTTTTCCGTTTTGCGGCGCAATCCGGCGCAGGCTTAAGTCTTGAACACCCATCCCGCCCGGCGTGGCACGCGCAGCGCCAGCATGGGCTTCAGCCACGGTTTGGCAAACCGCCCGAGGTCAAGTGCCTCGTGTACGCCCGTGGTTTTTTCGCCAAACAGCTGGGTTTCAACCAACGACCTTGAATAAAACGGCGCATCCAGCATCGGCACCACTTGTCTGGGTGTAACGCCCGCATCGGCCCGCGTTTCGCGCCGTAGCGCCCACAGGGTGCGCTTGAATGGTATCAAGGGTGGCGGTGCAATCACCTGCGCTGTGCCGTCCCGCGCCACGGTCAACCCCAGCGCCAAGGTCGAGCCATCACTGCGCACAGCATCATAAAAACAGGTGGCCCCGGCGCGGGTCGGATAACGCCCTTAGCCAGATATAGGCCCGGCAGCACCGTGCGCGCCGTCGGCCGCTGAAAACTGGCCAGCATCCCTTCCGGGCTGCGCCCGTAAATCGCCCCCATTGACCCCGGAAACAGCCGTGCCAGATCGTGCGGCGTGGTCAGCGCCGTTGTCTCCGGCCCGGTCTGGAAGGTCAGCCCTATTCGCCTTAAAAGATGCAGGGTCTTGGTGCGGCAATGCATAGCCTCCTCAGGGTCTTAGGTGCGCGCCCGCGCTATGGTCGGGGCGTTTAAAATAATCTCAATCCGTTCCTTCCCGGCGGGTAAGGTTTGGGTCGCGCGATCTTCGGCGCAAAGGTACATGGTCTGATCAGATGGCAGGCGGCCTTCACCAATTGGGCCGAACTCCAATTCTGGATCAGAGCAGAAAAACACATTGTGATGCACCAAATCAGGTGCAACCATCCCGCCCAGTTCTGCCGCAAAAGACCAGACCTGTGCTGACAAACTGCGCGGCGACGTAGCCGAGCGGGGCAGCGCGTCTTGCAGCCCATTCCCCAGCAAACCCATGGCCAACGCAGCCGGATCGCCGTTGAACACCACATGGTGGCAGGCAATGCTGCACCCATCTGCCAGCTGCACCCCAGACACCCGCCGCCCTGTTGCAAGATGCGCTTGACCGGTGTTGCATACCGAAATGTCACGCCTTTGCGTTCCGCCAAGCCCGCCAGCGCCAGCGCCAGCGCCAGCCCATGCATTCCGCCTTGCACTGCCCATACCCCGCGCGCCTCGGCCTGCCCCAGATCAGGGCCAGCACGGCGGGCACATGGCCGGGCCTGCCGCCAACATAGGTGGCATAGCGGCCAAACAACTGCGCCAAGCGCGGATCACGAAAGTAACGCCCGACAAACCGATCAAGGCTAACCCCCGGCATCAAGGCGGGCCAAAGCTTTGGCGACGCCAACGCGGCCCGGATAATGGCGGCTTTGTCAGGCTTTGATGCAAGCATGACCGGCCCTTCAAACGCGGCATAAAGCGCCGCCGTCGCCGCATGAAACCGCAAGAACCCGGCGGCTTCGCCCGCACCTGCAAACGCGGCAATCGCTGCCGCACTGGCATGAATGTCACTGAACAAATCCAGCCGCGACCCATCCGGCCACCAATGCCGTGCGAGCCGGGGCTGAGCCAGCAAGGTCAGGTGATCCTCCAGCCGTTCCCCGGCCAGCGCGAAAAGGTCGTCGAACACCCCCCGCAGCGTCAGCACCGTCGGCCCGGCATCCACCGGCCCCGCATCAGACGAAACTTTGCGCATTTTGCCACCGGGGGCATCTGCCGCCTCGATCAGTGTGACCCTGTGCCCGGCCACGGCAAGCCGAACGGCCGCCGCAAGCCCGCCCATGCCCGCACCGATCACCACCACTCTTTCGTCGCCTTGGTTCATGCCATAGTCTTGCGCCTGCCAAAATGGCCTGTCCAGTTAGAATTACATTAATGTGTAAGATTTTAGTTACATATACCCATGAACGGTGCAAGACTGCAGGCAACAGGACCCCATGAAAGGGTGAATCATGGCACTAAACGCGCGAATAGAGGCGGCGATCGCAATTGGGCAGGGCCAGCAGGGCCAGGATGCGCCGCAAAGGCTGGCCGCTGCGTTGGATTATGCCGTAACTCCGGGTGGGGCGCGTATTCGCCCGACGATATAGCTGTCAGTAGCACTGGCTTGCGGCGATGACCGCCCGGGTCTTGCGAGTGCCCCCGACCGTGCGCTGGCATTGATTCGCGTTTTGGCGCAGCGCACCGGCATGCCGATGGGCATTTGCGCGGGGCAGGGCTGGGAAAGTGAGGCGAAGATCAATCTGTCGGCCTATCACCGCGCCAAAACCGGGGCACTTTTCATTGCCGCCACCCAGATGGGTGCGATTGCGGCAGGCCAGGACCCCGAGCCTTGGGAAGAGCTTGGGTCGCACATTGGTGAGGCATTTCAAGTGGCTGATGATCTGCGCGATGCGATTTGCGATGCCGAAATGCTGGGCAAACCGGTGGGGCAAGACGCGCTGCACGCGCGGCCCAATGCAGTCGCCGAATTGGGTGTTCAAGGGGCGGTTCGTCGGTTGAAAGATATCCTTGGCGGTGCCATCGCCTCGATCCCGTCTTGCCCCGGCGAGGCGTTTCTGGCCGATATGGTGCGCCGCTATGCCGAGAAAATGACTCCGCTTGCGCTAAGCCAATCGGCCACGGTGTCTTACCCCGCAACAAATGGCGCGCGGGCCTGAGATGACGCACATTCGCCGCGATGGCCCACAGCCGTCGGCGGTGAAAAATAGGGGGTCTGGCTGGCTTTTGCGGCTGGCCGGATCGCGGCGGGTGCACAGCGTTATGTCGCGGTTGCCGGGCATAAAGCATCTGGTGCGGGCCGAAGGGCGCGCGCTGTTTGATATTGTTGCGGACTTTGTTCACAGTCAGGCTTTGCTTGCGCTGGTTCAGCTGGATGTGCTGAATTTGCTGCAAACTGGGCCGATGTCTGCGGTAGGTCTGGCCCCCATGTGTAAACTTTCGCCCGACAAGATGCAGTTGTTGTTACAATCGGGCGCATCGCTTGGTTTGCTGAAACGCAAGCGTGATGGGCGATTTGCGCTTTCCACACGCGGGGCTGCGTTTTTGGCGGCGCCGGGGCTGGAGGCGATGGTGCGCCACCACCCGGTTCTCTACCGTGATCTGGCCGATCCGGTGGCGTTTTTGCGTGGCGAAACTTCGCCGGAACTGGCCCGGTTCTGGCCCTATGTCTTTGGTGCTGGCGGGGCAACTGATCCGGAAGTCACCGCCCCGGTTGGGCGCGATGGAACCATGGCGTGGCTGGCGGCGATTGGGGATGCTTATGGGATTTCCACCGACAAGATTTCAGCGACGTAGAATGAATTTTTGCCAAGCATAACAACGGCTTGGGCGGCGAAGCAAATCAAGGGACGGATCACGCTTTCGGGCTATGAAGGGTCTGAATTGCTGGTCGCGCGGTTGTTGATCGAAAGCGGCGCGGATGTGCTTTATGTGGGCACAGTTTGTGCAAGAACGCCGTGGTCGGAGCCAGACCGCGAATGGCTGGAATCCAAGGGTGTGGCGGTGAAATACCGGGCCAGTCTGGAGGATGATTGCGCCGCGATGGAAGGGTTCCGCCCTGACCTTGCAATCGGCACAACGCCTGTTGTGCAAAAGGTAAAACAGCTTGGGATTCCAATCCTTTACTTCACGAACCTCATCTCAGCGCGGCCCTTGATGGGGCCAGCAGGGGCCGGGTCTTTGGCTGATGTGATCAACGGGGCCATCGGCAATTCTGCGCGGATGGAAAAGATGAAGGGCTTCTTTGAAGGGGTCGGCGTTGGCGATACGGCTGGCATCTGGGAAGGCAGCCCGAACCTGCGGCCAGACTACCGGGCAGCGCATCAAAAGAAAATCGACAAGGCCGCAAAGCTATCCAAAACGGAGGAGATGATATGATCTTCTTTCCGTCTTCTTTCCGTCTACATCGCGTCTACACGTTTGCCTGCCTTGGGGGTGCCCCATGCTAGTGCAGGATCATGATCGCGCAGGCGGGTATTGGGGGGCGATTTATGCCTTTTGCGCCGTCAAGGGATTGCAGGTTGTGATCGACGGACCCGTCGGCTGTGAAAAACCTGCCCGTGACATCGGTGCTGCATTACACCGACGGTTTGCCGCCACATGAGCTGCCGATTGTGGTGACCGGCCTTGGCGAAGAAGAATTGGGCCGCGATGGCACCGAGGGTGCGATGCGGCGGGCGTGGAAAACGCTGGACCCGGCTTTGCCTGCAGTGGTGGTGACCGGGTCGATTGCGGAAATGAGCGGCGGCGGTGCCACGCCAATGGGCACCAACATTCAACGGTTCTTGCCGCGCACGATTGATGAGGATCAGTGGGAATGCGCCGACCGGGCGGTGACCTGGATCTTTACTGAATTTGGCATGACCAAAGGCCGGATGCCACCTGAGGCGAAACGCGATGAGGGGCAGAAACCCCGCGTCAATATCCTTGGGCCGATGTACGGCGTGTTCAATATGGCGAGCGACCTGCACGAAATTCGCCGCTTGGTCGAAGGCATTGGTGCCGACGTCAACATGGTGATGCCGCTGGGCGCGCATGTGGCTGAGATGCGGCATCTGGTGAATGCGGATGTAAACATTTGCATGTACCGCGAATTTGGCCGGGGGCTTTGTGAGGTGTTGGGCAAGCCCTACCTGCAAGCGCCAATCGGGATGGACTCAACGACCGCCTTACTGTGCAAGCTGGGCGAAATGCTGGGGCTGGACCCGGAGCCGTTCATCGAGCGGGAAAAGCATTCCACCCTGAAACCGGTTTGGGATTTGTGGCGCAGCGTTACTCAAGATTTCTTTGCCACGGCCAGCTTTGGCATTGTGGCGAATGAAACCTATGCGCGGGGGATCAGGAATTATCTGGAATCCGATCTGGGGCTGCCCTGTGCTTTTGCCGTGGCGCGGACGCGCGGCAAGAAAACCGACAACAACGCCGTGCGCGCCATGCTGCGCCAGCACCGGCCCCTGATCGTGATGGGGTCGATCAACGAGAAAATGTATCTGGCGGAACTGAAGGGTGGCTTTGGGCCTGCCCCAAGTTTCATCGCGGCGTCGTTTCCGGGGGCTGCCATCCGGCGCGCGACCGGCACGCCGTTCATGGGTTACGCCGGGGCCGTCTGGATTTTGCAAGAAGTTTGCAACGGGTTGTTTGATGCCCTGTTCCATATTCTGCCGCTGGGCACCGATATGGACAGTCATGCCTCCACCCCCACCACCCTGCGGCGCGAATTCCCTTGGGACGCGGATGCGCAGGCCGAACTGGACCGGATTGTTTCTGAACATCCGGTTCTGACCCAGATTTCCGCAGCCCGCACTCTGCGAGACGCCGCCGAAAAGGCAGCGCTCGATTCTGGCGCAGAGCGGGTTCTACGCGAAACGGTCGAGGCCCTTCGGGGCCCCGGTCAAAGAGCAAACGTCACTGGAGGAAAACCATGACTGATCACAGCACGAATGGGGTTGATGGCCACGCAGAGCACCATCCGGCACGGACGCCGCATGCAGAGTTTTACGTGTATTTTGCCCTGATCTTTCTTGTCGCCACGCCCTTTGCGATCCTCGGTTGGGTCATGGCAGCGGTGATGCAGGGACACATGCCCGATCAAAACGCGATTTCGCGGGCCTGGTCCGAGGCGCAGGCGATTACGCCGCTTATTTTCCGGGCCTGACTTGGCGCGGAGTTCGACTTTCGTTTGTCCCATATTGGGGGAAACGGATGGCTGGGGGGGCAACCCGCCCGGCAACCCCGCCGCAGGGTATGCGGCGGCAGCTTTCCGATCGGGAGGATAGTATGGCTGATAGATCCGATCTGAGTTTCACGGGTCTTACAGACGAACAAGCGCAGGAATTGCATTCCGTCTACATGAGCGGGCTTTGGTTGTTCACAACCATCGCAGTCGTCGCGCATATAGCGGTGTGGTTCTGGCGTCCATGGTTTTAAGGGGGATATGATATGAGCAAGTTCTACAAGATCTGGCTGATTTTCGATCCACGCCGCGTGTTTGTGGCGCAAGGGGTTTTCCTCTTCCTGTTGGCGGCGATCATTCACCTCGTCCTGCTCAGCACCCCCGCTTACAACTGGTCTGATATTTCGGCAGCGAAATATGGGCGCGAAGCGCCAGTGGCAGCCACAGAATAAGCGTAGCTTCCTTCGTTGCGGGCGGTGCACGCCGCCCGCGACAAACCTTCAATAATCACCGGACTTTCCAACCCACCGATGCGTGTGCAGCGGGCAGGGTGGCCAGTCCAAACGCGGGGACAGAAGCATGGCACTGCTCAGCTTCGAACGTCGTGTCGGAAACCGGCGGGCGTTTGGGATCATCGCTGGGGGCTGCAAAACTGTCCGTGGACAGTGACGCGGTGTTTGACGCGCCGCTGGACAAGCTGATTCGGGATCAAGCCCCGCCGTGATGAACGCTGAGGCGGGCATGCTGGTGGGCGATATTAGGTTGGTCGAACCGGCGGTTTCCACGCGACACAGGGCACAGACAGCGCGTTTGGTGGCAAAGCCAAAGCTGGTTTGGCGTAGCTTTTGCACGCAAGCACAGCGGAATGGTGCGCGGGTGCGCAGCTTTGGCCCGTTGATCCTGTTTGTGATCTGTGGCACATAGTTTTGGAAATTCGCAAGGGTGATGGATACAGCATGACAGACTTTTCCGCGCGCCGTGTGATGATGGTTGATACCCAGGTGCGGCCGTCAGATGTAACCAAATTTCCCATCATCGAAGCCATGCTTGCCATCCCGCGCGAAGCCTATGTGCCCGCAGCAAAGCGCGAAGCGGCCTATATGGGCGAAAACCTTTGCATCGGTTCTGGCCGTGTGATGCTGGAGGCCAGAACGCTTGCCAAAATGCTGGATGCGCTGGACATTCAGCCGACCGATGTGGTGTTGGATCTGGGCTGCGGGCTTGGTTATTCGACGGCGGTTATTGCGCGGTTTGCGGATGCTGTGGTCGCGGTGGAAGAAGACAGTGCCATGGCAACAGCGGCGCAAAGCCTGCTTGCGGCACAAGGCGTGGATAATGCTGCTGTGATCAGCGGCCCTTTGGCGGCGGGGGCGGCAAAGCATGGCCCCTACGATGCCATCACTGTGCAGGGTGGCGTGGAAACGGTGCCAGAGGCGTTGTTGGCGCAGCTGAAAGATGGCGGGCGCATTGCCTGCATCTTTATGGAGGCAGCTTTGGGTGTTGTGCGCATCGGCTATAAAAGCGACGGGCGGGTAACGTGGCGCTTTGGTTTTAATGCAGGGGCGCCGATTTTGGCCGGGTTTGCCGCTGCGCGCACATTCGCCCTTTGACGGCAGCCTCTGCGCTCTATCTTCTGGGCCGAACGAATTTTGATCGGAGCTATGGCACCATGCGGACAATTCTTGCCACCCTTGTGACGGCTATCGCGCTGTGCGCGCCGGCAGCGCGGGCTGAAACCTTGGCCGATGCTTTGATTGCCGCCTACCGCACCTCAAACCTGCTGGATCAAAACCGCGCTGTCTTGCGGGCCGCAGATGAGGATGTGGCGATTGCTGTCGCGGGTTTGCGTCCGGTGATCGCGTTCGCGGCCCAAGCGGGCTATGCGAGGGCCGAATTTCTGGACGCAGGTGGCGCGCGGGGTGTGAACGAGGGGCTGAACGGCACGATGACGCTGACCGCCGATTTGACGGTGCTGGATTTTGGCCGCAGCAAGCTTGCGGTTGAGGTGGCCAAGGAAAGCGTTCTGGCCACGCGCGAAGCCCTGATCGAGGTGGAGCAGGGGGTGCTGTTATCGGCGGTGCAGGCCTATGTGGATGTGCGGCTAAGCCAAGAGATCGTGGCGTTGCGGGAAAGCAATTTTCGCCTGATCACGCAAGAATTGCGCGCGTCGCAAGACCGGTTTGAGGTGGGCGAAATCACCCGTACGGATGTGTCGATTGCCGAAGCGCGGCTGGCGTCATCGCGGGCGTCTTTGGCAGCAGCGCAGGGCGATCTGATGGTGGCGCGGGAAAGCTACAAAGCGGCAACGGGGGCCTATCCGGGCCGTTTGGCGGGGCTGCCCGCGGCACCAAAGACTGCGCGCAGTTTGGAAGACGCACAAAAGGTGGCGCAAAACACGCATCCGGCCATTCATCAGGCCCAGCATCAGGTGACGATTGCCGAACTGAATGTGGCGCGCAGCAAGGCCGGCATGAAGCCAAATATCAGCGCCCGCGCCAGCCTTTCGGTGGATGGTGACGGCCTTGATACCGAAGTGTTTGGCCTTGTCTTGAACCAGACACTGTATGCGGGGGGCAAGCTGTCGGCGCTTTACCGCAAATCATTGGCGGGCCGTGACGGCGCGCGGGCCGGATTGCACCAGACCTCGGTGCAGGTGGCACAGAATGTGGGCAATGCGTGGTCCAACCTTGTGGTCAGTGCGGCCAGCATCGACGCCAGCCGCCGCCAGATCACGGCCTCGCAAACCGCGTTTGACGGTGTTCGCGAAGAAGCAGCGCTTGGTGCGCGCACGACGCTGGATGTGCTTGACGCAGAGCAAGAATTGCTGGACGCGCGTGCGGCCCGACTGCAAGCCGAAGCCGGGCGTTATGTGGGGGTATACCGGTTGCTGTCGGCGATGGGGTTGCTGACGGCGGATCATTTGCAGCTTGGCATCCCGATCTTTGATGCCACCGCCTATTACAACGCGGTCAAATCTGCGCCGGCCACATCATCGCAGGGCCGCAAGCTGGATAAAATTCTAGAGAAAATTGCGCACTGATTGTTGCTTGGCTGGAAACCGCCGACGCATATTAGGGGTCGGGAAACGAATCTTCGTCAAGTTCTTGTGTAGGGGGCGGCTGTCCCTTACAGTTGGAATAAGAAAATGATCGAGCCGTAAATGTCAGAAGCGATGTCGACAGTTGAGATCGAGGATGTTCTATCCTCTATTCGCCGCCTGGTGTCGGAAGACCTGCGGCCAACCCACAGGCTTGTGTCTGCGGCGCTGCAAAAGAATGCTGTGAAGCTGATTTTGACGCCTGCGCTGCGGATCGAGTCAGATGTTCGGACTGCCCTGCCAGAGCGGATGGGTGAAGGTGCTGATCCGCAGGATTTGCAATCGGTTTTGCTGAATATTGAAGACGGTGAGGCTGGCGCGTCAGGTCAGGTGTTGCCGGTGTTCGGATCTGTCAGGCAGCCAGACGCCACGGTGCTTGTGCTTGGGGCAGAGCAAGAGCAGGCTGCAACTGACGCAAATTTCCTGACCACCGCCATGTCGCGGATCAACGGTATAAGCAGCGTCGATACTGCTGCGCCAATTCAGTCTGACCGAATTGAAGCGGTTGTTGCCGCTGTGGGGGCGGCGGTTGGCGCGGCTGAGTGGGAAGTTGACGGTGGCGATCCGGCCCCACAGGCACAGGCCTGGGCTGACACGGTCTGGTATAGTGATGCGGCTGGTGGTGCCGCGTCTGAAATCGCCGGGCAAGGGGTGCAACTTGGCGGCGGCGCAATCGCGGCGTTTGGCGATGTTTTGCCCAAGGGGTTCGATACTGCGGCCGATGTCGGGGCTGATGGCGGTGATGCGGTGGTTGATGGCCGTGATGCAGGGGCTGATGGCCATGATGCGGTGGCTGATGCCCGTGATGCTGGGGCTGATGGCGGTGATGCGGGGGCTGATGGCCGTGATGTTGTGGCTGATGCCCGCGAAGAAGTTGCTGATGCCCGCGATGAAGCGGCGGATGCTGGCGATGTGTTGGTGGGTCAAACAGTTGAATCGGTTGCAGCTGCGCCGGATTTGACCTGCTTTGCCGGCCGTGACTGGCAACCGGACATGGTGATTGTGCAAGAAGCCAGCAACATGGACATGTTGGCCGGACCTGACAGCATCGTTTTCCATGACGCAAGCGTTGCAGAGCCGGCGACAATGGTGCAAGACGCGGCAGAAGCTGACGATGATTTTGACGAAAGTTCAAGCTTTATAAGCGAAGACGTCCTACGTGAAATTGTGCGTGATATGATCCGCGAAGAATTGCAGGGCAATTTGGGGGAACGGATTACCCGCAATGTGCGCAAGTTGGTGCGGGCAGAAATCAACCGCGCCTTGGCATCGCAGAATTATCAAGATATCGCCAATCGCGGTTAGTGCGCTGGCAGATGATTGCCGATTTGCGCTTTTGGCACACCGCTTACATGGGTTGGCACACAGCGTTTGGCACAGATGGGTTGGCACGCATCGCTTGGCACGCATGGGATGGTCTGGCGATTGTGTCCAACAAAAAACACCGCGCGAATGTGAAATTCGCACGGTGTTTTCATTCAGATCGAGGGTAATCAGGCAGCTTCTGCCTGATCCAGTTCCAACGCATGGCGACGTTCGCTTTCTTCGCGCGACAGTGCCACAGAGGTCCGTATGCCCTTGGTCACAAAGGTCATAAGACCTTTGACCACACGCTCGTTTGGGTCAATGCCCGCGCAGGACAGAACTTCCCGCCCGTCACGCGACCGCGCCCAACGCGCAATTTGTTCCGGGCCATTGCCATATTTCTTGTCATCTGCAATGGCATCATCCAAAGCAGCCAATACCACCGCCGCAAAAAGCTTGCGTGCGCGCTGGCCCTGTTCGAAGTTGAAAGCGGTGCTATCAACGAAATCCAACATCTCGTCGTCCTTTATTCTTGCTCTTGTAGTTTCTGACGTCGGCTGACTATGACGATCTCAAGACGATTCGGCAATCGCACTTTGGAATAGCTGCCATGCAATTATTGCATGGCTGTTCCGACGCGTCACTGTATCTAGTCATCTTGTCACCGAGGCATTCCCTAGATATAGCGTCTGACAAGATTATATCAAGCTTCTGTCAAGGTTTTGTCACAATGCCCAAGGTCAACGGAAACGAAATTCGCCCCGGATATATTCTGGAGCATGACGGTGGCCTGTGGGCGGCGGTCAAAGTAAACCATGTAAAACCCGGCAAGGGTGGAGCTTTTGCACAGGTCGAACTGAAAAATCTGCGTGATGGTCGCAAGCTGAATGAGCGGTTCCGCTCTGAAGACAAGGTGGAGCGTGTGACGCTGGAAAACAAGGACCAGACGTTTCTTTATGAAACCGACGGTCGTTTGGTGTTCATGGATTCAGAAACCTATGAGCAGACGGAAATTGACGCAGAATTGTTGGGCGACCGGCGGCCGTTTTTGCAAGACGGCATGATGGCCACGGTGGAATATTACGGCGAAGAGGCATTGAACGTGTCGCTGCCGCAAAAGGTGCGCTGTCAGGTTATTGACACAGAACCGGTGCAAAAGGGTCAGACGGCGGCAAACAGCTTTAAGCCCGCGATTTTGGATAATGGCGTGCGGATCATGATCCCGCCGTTTATCGGGCCAGACGAGTATATCATCGTGCATACCGAATTGATGGAATATTCAGAACGCGCATGACGGGGTGTTTCAAAAATCTTTGCAAGATTTTTGGCAAGAGTTTTTTATGAAAACTCTTGGGCCACCTGGTCGGGTGGCCTTTTATTATTCTGGAGTGATTTGTGCGGTGCCCGCTGTCAGCGGGCCGTCAAGACGGTCAAACCGCAAGTAGGCTATCGCGTAGTCGCCTGACTGGGTGAACAGGGTGCCGCTGGCTTTGTCGCCCGACAGAATGGGCGTGCCGACCGGGGCCGCGCCATGGATGCGCACCCGCACCAGACCTTTGCGCAGATCGGTCTTGTGCTTCATGCGGGCGGTGACTTCTTGGCCCACATAACAGCCTTTGCGAAAATCGACGCCGTGCAAACGCTCAAACCCGGATTCGAGCAAATAGCTGTCATCCGCGATCAGCTCGATCCCTGTTTCCGGGATGGTGTGAGTGACGCGAATGGCGTCCCAGTCTATGCTTGGGGGCGCGCCAGCCCTACCGTACGCGCGCCAGCCAAGGGCCGCGTGGCGGGGGTCTTCGTATGCGCCGTCCGGGGCAGGGCCAAGGCCGCGCGTGACGGCTATCTCGGTGCGGGTGATCTGCACATCGGCACGAAGGCGGTACATATTCAGGCGGCGCAGGGTGGCATCTGCGATGCTGGATTTAAGGTCTATCAGCAGCGCATCAGGCGTTTTGACGACAAAGAAATCGGCCAGATATTTGCCTTGGGGCGTCAGCAACGCTGCCCAAACGATGCCGGGGGCATTGCCCAAAGGCAGAACGTCGTTGCTGAGCATGCCTTGCAAAAAGGTCAGCGCATCGGCGCCGGTCACGCCAAGCACGGTGCGATCTGGCGCGGTTTCCTCGGTCATACGGCTGGCCCGGTCATTCGATTTGCTCGCGCGCTGCGTTGCGGGCATGATCTTTGAACTGCATCCGGTACAGCTGGGCATATAGCCCGTCTTGGGTGACAAGATCTTCGTGGCGGCCTTGTTCGACGACACGGCCCTTGTCCATCACGATGATCTTGTCGGCTTCGCGCACGGTGGACAGGCGGTGTGCGATCACCAGCGTGGTGCGCCCGGCGCGCAGGCGGGTCAGGGCATCGGCAACCAGTGCCTCTGATTTGGCATCAAGCGCGGATGTCGCTTCATCCAGCAGCAGCACGGGCGCGTCGCGCAGCAGGGCGCGGGCAATGGCGATGCGCTGGCGTTGGCCGCCCGATATGCCCGACCCGCGCGGGCCGGCGGGGGTTTCAAGGCCGTCGGGCAGGTTGGCGGTGAAATCGGTGACATGGGCTGCATCAAGGGCGGTTTGCAACACTTCGGCGGCAAGGTCGGTTTGCCCCATCACCACATTTTCACGCAGGGTTTCGTCAAACAACGCGGTATCTTGCGACACCGAGGCAAAGACGGCGCGCAGATCGGCAAGCTCCAGCGTGGCAGTATCTGTGTTGCCGATCAGAATGGCACCGCTTTTCGGCTCCAACAGGCCGGTCAGCAGGTGAAACACTGTTGTTTTGCCAGCACCGGATGCGCCGACGAGGGCCGTGATCTTGCCTGCCTCGGCGGTAAAGGTCAGGTCTTGCAACACGGGCGTTGGGCCGTAGCCAAACTGTACGTTTTGAAACGAAATTGACGGTGCGCCGTGCATGGGTGGATGTGCGACTGCCGCCCGCCGTGGGGTGGCTTTGCTGTCAAACAGCCAATAGATCCGCACGAGGCTGGCCGCCGCCGATTGCCATATGCCAGAAAGATCGCCAAGCCTGCGGATCGGTTGGAAGGTCAGTGACATCGCGGTGAAGAACGCCATGAATTCGCCGGTGGTCCGCGTGCCTGCAGCCACCTCGCGCCCGCCGAGCATCAGGACCGCGAAAAACCCAAGGCCGGTGACGATGTCGATCAGCGCGGGCATGGTGGCGCGGCCCATGGTGGCGCGCACTTCAGCCTGCCGGATCTGGGTGACAATGGCGTGAAACCGGCCGGTCTGATACGTCTCCATCCCGTTCAGCTTGATGGCTTGGATGCCGTGAAAAATCTCATCCAGCCG
Organism: Pseudorhodobacter sp.; assembly: GCA_043721855.1. Classification (GTDB taxonomy): domain Bacteria; phylum Pseudomonadota; class Alphaproteobacteria; order Rhodobacterales; family Rhodobacteraceae; genus JACMNW01. The sequence continues at coordinate 28,673 of JAYSPY010000150.1, read as the reverse complement.
GGTGGCGCGTTGACCTGCCTGTCTGCGGGTCAGGTCGGCTTTGCTGCGGATATAGCGTTGGATGAAAAGTGCGGGCAGTATCAACAAAGGTGCACCGACCAGTGCGGCAAGCGTCCATTGGACATCAATCGACAGGGTGACCGCGAACAACGATATCAACGCGACCACATCACGCCCGATGCCCATCAAAAGCGTGCTCCAGATGCCTTGGACGGCGCCGGTATCGCCTTGCACACGCTCGATCAGCGCACCGGGGGAGTTTGCCTGAAAGAAACTGCCATCAAGGGTCAGAATGTGGCGCAACAGATCAACCTGCATTGCCGTGGCCACCCGAAGTGAAATCGACGCCATCAGGGTTTTCGAGATGATCGAGGTGGTTGCACGCAGCACGAACAGCCCAAGAATAGCCAAGCCCACAGCGAAAAGCGCGCCCTGGCCTGCATCGCCGGCAAAGACTTTGTCAAACAGCGGCTTCAGGAGGTAGCTGAGCAACCCAAGCGTGCTGCCATCGATCACCAGAACCACAAAGGCCACAATCATCAGGGGCAGATGTTTGCGCAGATAGCCGTTCCACAGCCGCATGAACAGCGCGCGGGAACTTGGTGCAACCTCTGGATCTGGGGGAAGCGACACGGGTTTTGGCTACCTTTTCGACGAAACGTCTGCAATCTTGCAAGGCCACACCGCGCCTTATGGCGGTCTATCCCGAAAGCGGGGGGGGTGGCAAGGCAAGGGCATGGGCCGGGTGCCTGGCCTGCGGCGTTTGGCGTCCATTGACGGCGGATCACCGCCCGCATAGCCATGTCTGACATATTTTGGAGCAGCGAAATGAACCTGGCCTACGGTCGCCCCTACCTTGCCATTCCCGGCCCGTCGGTCATGCCCGACCGGGTGCTGGCGGCCATGCACAAAGCGTCGCCCAATATCTATGCGGGCGCGCTGCATGATATGGTGGACACCATCTTGCCCGATCTGAAGCGGGTTGCGGGAACTGTGCACAACGTGGCAATTTACATCGGCAACGGCCACGCCACTTGGGAAGCCGCCAATGCCAACATGTTCAGCCGGGGCGACAGGGCGCTTGTGCTGGCCACGGGCAATTTCGGGCATGGCTGGGCGCGGTCGGTGCGCGCTATGGGGGTGGAGGTGGAGCTGCTGGATTTCGGCACGGCGGATACGGTTGATCCGGCGGTGTTCGAGGCGGCTTTGCGGGCTGATACAGCACATAAGCTGCGCGCAGTTCTGGTGACGCAGGTGGATACGGCAAGCACGGTCAAGAACGATATTGCGGCCCTGCGCGCGGTGATGGATTTGGTGGGGCACCCTGCGTTGTTGGCGGTGGATTGCATCGCGTCGCTGGGCTGTGATGAATACCACATGGACGCATGGGGTGTTGATGTGACGGTGGCAGCCAGCCAAAAGGGGCTGATGACGCCGCCCGGCTTGGGCTTTGTCTGGTTTTCGGACAAGGCACGCGCGGCGTGTGTGGGGTCTGATCTGCGCACGCCTTATTGGGATTGGACGCCGCGCGCCGGGGCTTCGGAGTTTTGGCAGCTGTTCAACGGTACAGCACCGACGCATCATCTGTTTGGCTTGCGCGAGGCGTTGGACATGATCTTTGTAGAAGGTCTGCCGAATATCTGGGCACGTCACACAGTATTGGCGCGCACGGTTTGGGCGGCGTTTGATGCCTGGGGGGCGGGCAACCCCGCGATTGGCTTGAACGTGGCAGACCCGTCGTTGCGCGGTCATTCGGTGACGGCAGCGCGGATGGGGGCACCGCATGCCACGCGGCTGCGCGATTGGACGGAACAAAAGGCAGGCGTCACATTGGGCATCGGTCTTGGCATGGCAGAGCCGCACGAGCCTGCCTATCACGGCTATTTGCGGGTGGCGCATATGGGGCATGTGAATGCGCATATGACGCTGGGCGCGCTTGCGGTGATGGAGGCGGGGATGGTGGCGCTTGGCATTGATCACGGGCCGGGGGCGTTGGCCGCAGCGGCGCGAATTGTGGGCGAGGCTGCCAGATGAGCATTTCAGTGCGTGCGGTTGAAGCGGGCGATCAGGCCGCGTGGCTGCGGCTTTACGCGGGTTACGCTGATTTTTACAAGGTGGCGCAAACGGGTGCGATGCGGGCCACGGTTTGGGGCTGGCTGCAGGATCCGGCCTGCGAGGTGGAAGGGCTGGTTGCGGTTGACGCCGCAGGTCAAGTCATTGGCATTGCGCATTTTCGCGCCTTTCGCCGACCGCTGTCTGCCAGCGTTGGTGGGTTTCTGGACGATTTGTTCGTGGACCCTGATGCGCGCGGATCGGGGGCGGCGCAGGCATTGATTGGGGGCATCGAGGCGATTGGCCGCGCGCGGGGATGGAGCGTGATCCGTTGGATCACGGCAGCCGATAATGCTCGTGCGCGGGCTGTTTACGACCGTTTGGCAGTGGCCACCCCTTGGGTGACCTACGACATCAAGCTGTGATCAGCCGCCGCTTTTCGCAAGACATTCGGTCATCCATTTGATTTCACCGCTTGTGCGGTGACCACGCTTTTGGCGGATTGCAAAACGATCCGCGCACGGCCAACAGCAGCTTGATCATGCTGTAAATGGATTCCACATCCGGATTGCCGGAATACTTGGTCATGCTGTCAGTCATCATGGCACAAGGCAGATCCATGCCCCTCTGTTTGGCATTTTCACCGTGGGCGGCGGGCCTGGCAACGGGCGATTGCGGCGGCAAAACCGGGGCGGGCAAGCGGGGCGGACAAGCGGAGCGGGCAAGCGGAGCGGGCAAGCGGGACGGACAAACGGGGCCGTTACGGGCTGCGCGATCATGGTTTTTCCTTTGCCTGATGATGTGGCACAACAGGGGGCGCTTGATGCATAGGGTGCCACTTTGCAAAGCGGTGCGGCGCACAAATGGGTGCAGGCCTGCCTTTGGGCAAAGAGGCTTGCGCGCTGGCGCACGAAATGTAGTCTTACATCAGGCGTGATGATGCCCTATTTTGTGGTTATGATCTTGATCAGTTGTGGAAAGTTTGGCCTTTGAACATGCCCCGTGCATCGCAGCGCCGACCTGTGGTTGGCATTATCGGCAACACCAGCCTGATGAGTGAAAACTATGAGGTTCACGCCAGCGGCACTATGAATGCCTGCGCGCTGGCACATGTGTCGTGTTGTATCCCGCTGATCATCCCGTCTGACCCGCGCCTCGTGTCGGTGCCGGAATTGTTGGACCTGTGCGATGGGTTCTTGCTGACCGGCGGGCGACCCAATGTGCACCCATCAGAATATGGCGAGGATGAAACACCCGAACACGGCGCGTTTGACCGCAACCGCGACGCGATAACCTTGCCATTGGTGCGTGCCTGTGTCGAACGTGGTCAGCCTTTTTTGGGCATATGTCGCGGCTTTCAAGAGGTGAATGTGGCGATGGGCGGCACGCTTTACCCCGAAATTCGCGATCTGCCCGGGCGGATGAACCACCGCATGCCGCCCGATGGCACGTTGGAAGAAAAGTTTGCGCTGCGCCATGTGGTGAAGTTTACCGAAGGCGGGCCGTTTCACAAATTGATGAGCGCGTCAGAGGTGATGACCAATACCCTGCATGGGCAAGGTATTGCCCGGGCAGGTGCGCGCATTGTGGTGGACGGCGAAGCGCCGGATGGCACGCCAGAGGCAATTTATGTGGCCGACGCGCCGGGGTTCACATTCGCCGTGCAGTGGCATCCGGAATGGAATGCGGCGGACGATCCGGTATCGCGGCCGTTGTTTGCGGCCTTTGGCGCGGCGGTTGCGGCTTGGGCCAGGGGAAAAAGCGCATTAGCGCTTTATTAACCGAGGTGGTGCAGGCTGGCCGCATGTCAGCTTTGCCGCCTTTTACCCCGCAACAGTTTTTTGCCGAACTCTTCGGGTCGAAAGCCGCGCGCGATGGTGAGGTGATCCGCCGCAAAGTGCGCGATGTGGAACGCTATATCGGCCGCGACGTTTTGCTGGCTGAAACGCGACGGCGGGGCTATCCGGTTGTTGAAAACGCCGGTCAGTTCGTGATCTTTTGCAATAATGAGCCGATACGGCGGTTGTCTTAGGCGATTTCCGCGCGGAAATCGGTTTCGGAAACCGCGCGGTTTCCGTGCATTATTCGGGTGACATTGTGCCGGCGATGCCGTCAATTGGACATTGGATTACAACGGGAAACGGCACGATGAAAAGATCAACGATCAACGATATTATGGCGGCGGCGGATGAAATGATCCGGCACTATGGCTTTGTTTTGCCGCCCTTTGCCTATTGGTCGCCCGACGCGTTCAAGGCGCGCGGCGATGCAAAGCGGATCGTTGACAGCCGGATGGGCTGGGATATCACCGATTACGGGCAGGGCCGGTATGACGCGATGGGGTTGTTTCTGTTCACGCTGCGCAATGGGCAACTGGCCGATCTGCAACGGGGTGGCGGTATGTGTTACGCCGAAAAGCTGTTGATTTCGCGGCAAGATCAACTGTCACCGATGCATACGCACGTGATCAAGGCGGAAGACATCATCAACCGGGGCGGGGCCACTTTGGTGGTGGAACTTTATGGGTCTGATGATGCGGGTCGCTTTGCTTATGACAAAGGCGGTCGGGTGATCTGTGATGGCATTGCGCGCGACTTTCGCCCCGGCGACAAGCTGCAACTTGCGCCCGGCGAATCTGTGACCCTGATGCCCGGTGATTGGCATGCGTTTTGGGGCGAGGGCGGCGATGTGTTGATAGGCGAGGTGTCGACCGTGAACGACGATGTCACCGACAACGTGTTTCGTGAAGCGATTGGCCGGTTTGCCGAGATTGACGAAGACGTTGCACCCAGGCATTTGCTGGTCAGCGATTACGCGCTTTGGCTGGGCTAAGCTTTGCCTGACATGACGCCCGGCAATGGCTGCCGGGCGATTTGGTCTTAGGGCTTTGGCGCAGGGCAAAGGCCGTTGACCAAGGGCAGCGCGCAAGCTGGTGCTGCAGGAGCAACCGCCGCCGGGGCCACCGCGATTGGGGTGGGTGTGACAGCGGCAGGTGCAACAAGGTCCGTGGCCAAAGGCGGTGCGGTTGGCAAGGCGGGCATCACGATGGCCGCTGCCTGAACAACTGGTGCAACTGACTTTTTGACTTTCGGCGCGGGGGGCGGCAATTTCAGGCCTGAGGGCATGGATCCATCGGCGTTCAGGACGATGACTTTCGCGCCAGACGGCACGCGGTTGAACAAATCAATCACGTCCTGGTTGATCATCCTGATGCAGCCGGACGAGGCGTTTGACCCGATGGATTGCCATTCCGGCGTGCCGTGGATGCGGTAGCCATAATCGACGCCGTTGCTGGTCAGATACAGCGCGCGCGCGCCAAGCGGGTTGGTCAGGCCGCCGGGTTGGCCCTTTTCGAATTCGGCAAGTTCTGGTTTGCGGGCGATCATTTCGGCAGGCGGGGTCCATGTCGGCCACTGCTTGCGTTCATTGACGATGGCGACACCGGACCATTCAAACCCGGCGCGACCGACTGCGATGCCGTAGCGGATGGCTTTGTTCTTGCCGGTAACCAGATGCAGCATCCGCGCGGCTGGGTTGATGATGATGGTTCCGGGGGCTTCGGTTGTTGCATAAACCACCGATTGGCGACGAAACTGCGCAGGCACTTTTGCCACGTCGATCGCGGGCAGGGTGAAGGCCCCGTCTTTGCGCGACAAATAGGCTGCATCATCGGTCTTGCCGACAGGCGGGGTGGCAAGGGCCGGGGTGCCGGTTGGTGTTGCGGGCAAACACGCGGCAAGGCCCGTGCACATCGCGGTGACCAAGATTGCTTTTAACAGACCACGGATCATCAAATTCGCCCCTAATCCCCATCAAAACGGCAGTGTTTGCCGCAGAATCCCTGAGGTTTGCGCAAACTAGAGGAGCGGGCAGCAATGGTCAAAGCCTCATAATGTGGTCCTGAGGTGCCAAAGCTCCGGGAACAGTTCTATGTCCAGCATGCGGCGCAGGTATGCCACGCCTGAGGTGCCACCTGTTCCGCGTTTGAAGCCGATGACGCGTTCCACGGTGGTCACATGGTTAAAGCGCCAGCGCCGAAAGTAATCTTCGAAATCAACCAGTTTTTCGGCCAGCTCGTAGGCTTCCCAATGCGCCTGCGGATCGCGGTAGACGCCTTGCCATGCGGCGCGCACCCGGTCATCGGCCTGCCAGGCTTGGGTCAGATCGCGGGTCAGAACGTCGGTCGGCACCGCAGTGCCGTGGCGGGCAAGGTAGCGCAAAGCCTCGTCATAAAGTGAGGGCCGGGCGAGTTCGGCCTGCAGTTTGGCCAGCAGATCAGGGCGGTGGGCATGCGGGCGCAGCATGTTTGTGTTACGGTTGCCGACGGCAAATTCGATCAGACGATATTGCCAGGATTGAAAGCCCGAAGATTGCCCCAATTGATCGCGAAAATGGCTATAATCGGCGGGGGTCATGGTGCGCAGCACGTCCCAGGCGTTGTTCAACTGTTCAAATATCCGGGCGATGCGGGCCAGCATTTTGAACGCCTCGCGGACACGGTCGGCGGCAAGGGCGCGGCGGGCGGCGTCGAGTTCGTGCAGGGCAAGCCGCATCCAAAGTTCCGATGTCTGGTGCTGAATGATGAACAGCATTTCGTCATGCGCGTCGGTCAGCAGGTGCTGGGCGGTCAGGATTGCATCGGTGTGCAGGTAATCGCTGTAGGACATATGGCCATCAAAAGACATGGCCGCGCCGTCGGTTGCCGGGTCAAGGGGGGCGGGGGGGGCAAGGGAGGCAGGGGCGTCAAGAGGGGCAGGGTTCATCGGGCATTTGGCATCGGGCATCTGGCATCTCCATCACGGGCAAAGGGGCCCCCTCGCGGTGGGAGGGGTCAGACGGTGCGCGGTGCTGCAGTATAGGCGAGATCACAAGATGCACCAAGCACGCGCCAGAGGCAGGCTCAGGCGGCGGGCCGGCACAACGGCGGGGTCGGGTGTGCGGGGATGGTTGGGGTGGCGATGGTTTGGCCAGGAGTGGTTTGGCCAAGACGGGTTTGGATGGGGCGGCAGTAAAATTCTGCGCAGAATTTTAAAACGAATTTTGGAAAATTCGTAAGCATGGCGACAAAGGCCTGTGCGGGTTGGCGCGGCTGCAGCCTCCGGCGGGGATATTTGAGCAGAGATGAAATTTGCACAATCAGGTGACTTTTGCCCGGGTTTTGTACTGTGGGTCGTCCCACAGGGCATTTGCCATGACGCCCGCCAGGATTTCGACAGCGCGGTCGACATCGCTTAGGGTGATGTAAAGCGGCGTGAAGCCGAAACGCAGGATATCGGGGCTTCGAAAATCACCGATCACGCCACGCGCGATCAGGGCCTGCATGATGGCGTAGCCGTCTGGATGACGGAAGGACACCTGGCTGGCGCGGTGATCATGGGCGCGCGGGGTGGCGAGGGTCAGGGTGGGGCAGGTAGCCTCGACCCCGGCGATAAAACGGTCGGTGAGGGCCAGCGACTGGCTGCGGACATCGGCAATATCGGCGTGATCCCAGATGTCCAGTGCGGCCTCGAGGGCTGCGAGCTGTAGAACTGGCGGGGTGCCAACGCGCATACGGTCGATGCCGGCACCGGGGCGGTAGGACGGATCAAAGGCAAACGGCGCTTCATGGCCAAGCCAGCCGGACAGGGCCGGGCGGGCGACATCGGCGTGGCGCGGGGCGACATAGATAAAGGCCGGGCCACCGGGGCCGGAATTCAGGTATTTATAGGTGCAGCCAACGGCGAAGTCGGCGTCGCACTTGGCCAGATGCACCGGAAACACACCCGCAGAATGCGCCAGATCCCACACGGTCAGTGCGCCATGTGCGTGGGCGCGGGCTGTCAACGCTGCCATGTCATGCAGGCGGCCGGTGCGGTAATCAACCTCGGTGATCAGGGTGACTGCGACTGTATCATCAATGGCGTCTGACAGATCTTCGGGAGCCACAGTTTTAAGGCTATAGCCCTGACCAAGTGTGCGGCACAGCCCTTCGGCCATATACAAATCTGACGGAAAATTGCCGGTGTCGGACAGGATCACACGGCGCGAGGGGTTCATTTCCAAGGCAGAGGCGAGGGCCTGATAGACCTTGATCGACAGGGTATCACCCATCACAACTGTGCCCGGTTCTGCGCCGATAAGCTTGGCAATCCGGTCGCCTATGCGCGATGGTTGGTCCATCCATCCGGCCTTGTTCCAGCCGGTGATCAGCAGTTGGCCCCATTCGGCAGTGACGGCTTGTGCCACGCGGGCGGCGGCAGTTTTTGGCAAGGGACCAAGCGAGTTGCCATCAAGATAAATCACGCCGTCCGGCAGATCAAACATGGCGCGAGTGGCTGCGAAATCAGTCAATATGTGGGCTCCAATTTTGTGCCAAGCCTGCCTGTTTTGGATGATGGGAGCAATACCGTGCAACAGTTTAATTTCAAGCTTAAAATGAAACAGGGCGGTGCCAGGGACTTGCCTTTCGCCGAACGGGGATGGACAGTTGTCATCGGCAAGGAGTTGTTGATGTCGGAGCCACACTTTAGCCCCCTGCAGCGGATTTTGCGGCAATGGGAAAGCCCGCCGACATGGTTGCTGCTGTTTGCAGCACTGGCTTGGGGGCAATCGCTATTTCTGCCTCTTTGGGATGCGGGCGGCTTTGGTGACTGGCTTGGTTTGGCCTGCGTTTTGGCGGGCGCGATGCTGATGATCTTGTCTTTGCGGCAATTCAGGCAAGCCCGAACCACGGTGATGCCACGCGAGACGGCGCGCGTTCTGATGACCGACGGCGTTTATCAATGGTCGCGCAATCCGATCTATGTGGCGGATGCGCTGATCCTGACAGGTCTTGCGTTGAGATGGGATTTGGGTGCGCTGGTTTGGGTGGTGGTGTTCGTCATCGTCATGGAACGGCGGTTCATTTTGGGCGAAGAAGCCGGGCTGCGGGCCAAATTCGGCGCGCAATTTCACGAATGGGCGGCAAAAGTGCGGCGCTGGCTGTGAAGTTGCGCGGATTTGTCGGAAATATGCCAATCACGCCTTGCAAGCGGATAGGTTTCCTTTGAAATATTGTTGCGTGGCCTTTAGTGAGGGGCCGCAATCGGCTTGGCTGCATCAAAGTGGCCGCTTACGGGGGAAGAGACAGTGAAAATCGGTGCACCCAAAGAGGTATTTGACGGCGAAGCGCGGGTTGCGATGACGCCAGAGTCGGCCATTCAGCTGGTGAAGCTGGGGCACAGTTGCGTGGTTGAGACGGGGGCGGGCCTGCGGGCCGGATTTTCGGATGCGGCCTATGTGGCGGCGGGCGCTGAGGTGGTGAAAACCGCCACCGCCCTGTTCAAGGCGGCGGATGTGGTGGTGAAGGTGCGCGGGCCTGAGGACCGCGAGGTCAAGCTGCTGCGGGATGGGCAGAGCTTGATCAGCTTTTTCTGGCCGGCGCAGAACCCCGATTTGCTGGAAGCCTGCAAAGCCCGCGGTGCCACGGTTGTGGCGATGGATATGGTGCCGCGCATCAGCCGGGCGCAGAAGATGGATGCGTTGTCGTCAATGGCGAATATCGCCGGCTACCGCGCGGTGATCGAGGCGGGCAGCAATTTTGGCCGGTTCTTTACCGGGCAGGTGACAGCGGCGGGCAAGGTGCCGCCTGCCAAGGTTTTGGTGATCGGCGCGGGCGTGGCGGGCTTGGCCGCGATAGGCACCGCAACCAGTTTGGGCGCGATGACCTATGCGTTTGATGTGCGCCCGGAAGTGGCCGAACAGATCGAATCCATGGGTGCGCAGTTTGTCTATCTGGATTTTGAGGCGGCGGCGGACGGTGCGGCGGACGGTGCGGCAACGGGCGGTTATGCAGCGCCGTCCAGCCCTGAATTTCGTGAAAAGCAGTTGGCAAAGTTTCGCGAACTGGCGCCTGACATGGACATTGTCATCACCACCGCGCTGATCCCGGGGCGGCCTGCGCCAAAGCTGTGGCTGGCCGATATGGTGGCCATGATGAAGCCCGGATCCGTGGTGGTGGATCTGGCGGCAGAGCGTGGCGGCAATTGTGATCTGACGGTGCCAGACCAAAAAGTGGTCAGCGAAAACGGCGTCACGGTGGTTGGCTATACCGATTTCCCAAGCCGGATGGCCGCACAGGCATCGACGCTTTATTCCAACAATATCAGGCACATGATAACCGATCTTACGCCAAAGAAAGATGGTGTGATCAACCATAACATGGAAGATGACGTGATCCGCGGGGCGACGGTGGCCCATGCGGGGGCTATTACCTATCCCCCGCCACCGCCCAAGATTGCGGCGATTGCGGCGGCAAAGTCAAAGCCCAAGGCGGTGGAACTGACCCCGGTGGAGCGTCGCGCAAAAGAAGTCGCGGTGTTCAAGGCGCAGACCAAATCGCAGGTGGGGCTGCTGGTGGGGGCGGGGTTGTTGCTGGCTTTGATCGGGGCCTATGCGCCGATTGAGTTCATGCAGCATTTCATCGTCTTTGCGCTGGCCTGTTTCATCGGCTTTTCCGTCATCTGGAACGTCAGCCACAGCCTGCACACGCCGCTTATGTCGGTGACCAACGCCATTTCGGGGATCGTGATCCTCGGGGCGCTGTTGCAAATCGGGTCGGGCAACTGGCTGGTGGTGATCCTTGCCGCCATTTCGGTGCTGATCGCATCCATCAATATCGTGGGGGGTTTTCTGGTTACACGCCGGATGCTCGCCATGTTCCAAAAGTCGTAAGGGGATAGGCCATGAGCATTGGTATCGTATCGGCAGCCTATATCGCGGCGGCGGTCTTGTTTATTCTTAGCCTTGGCGGGCTGTCGGGGCAGGAAAGTGCCAAGCGCGCGGTTTGGTATGGCATTGCGGGCATGGCGCTGGCGGTGTTTGCCACCATTGTCAGCCCGGATGTGGCGAACCTGTGGGTGATCATTCCGATGGTGGCGATTGGCTCCGTTCTGGGCTGGATGGTGGCCACGCGGGTGCAGATGACCGAAATGCCGCAACTGGTGGCGGCGCTGCATTCGTTTGTAGGTCTGGCCGCCGTGTTTATCGGATTTAATGCGGATATCGAATTGAACCGCGTTTTGGCAATGGACGAGGCCGCGCGCGAGGGTCTGATCGGCTTTGCTAAAAAGCTGGCGGAAAAAGACAGTGTAGAACAAGCCATTCTGGCGGTTGAGGTGTTCTTGGGCGTGTTTATCGGGGCTGTCACCTTTACCGGGTCGATTGTGGCCTTTGGCAAATTGGCGGGCAAAGTCGATGGCAAGGCCACCAAACTGCCGGGCGGGCATATGTTGAATGCCGGGGCGGCACTGGGATCGCTGATCCTGCTGGTGCTGTATGTGCAGGGCGCGGGGATATGGGCGCTGATCGCGATGACGCTGCTGGCGTTTTTCATCGGCTATCACCTGATCATGGGCATTGGCGGCGCGGATATGCCGGTGGTTGTGTCGATGCTGAACAGCTATTCCGGCTGGGCGGCGGCGGCGATAGGGTTCACGCTGGGCAATGATCTGCTGATCGTTACTGGCGCGCTGGTAGGATCGTCGGGCGCGATCCTGAGCTACATCATGTGCAAGGCGATGAACCGGTCGTTTATTTCGGTGATCCTTGGCGGATTTGGCAGCACCACTGGCCCCGCGATGGAAATATCGGGCGAGCAGCTTGCGATTGATGCCGAAGGGGTGGCTGCGGCGCTGAATGATGCGGATTCGGTGATCATCATTCCGGGTTACGGCATGGCGGTGGCGCAGGCGCAGCAATCGGTGTCGGAGTTGACCCGCAAGCTGCGCGCGGCGGGCAAGACCGTGCGCTTTGCCATCCATCCGGTGGCGGGGCGTTTGCCGGGGCATATGAACGTGCTGCTGGCCGAGGCGCGGGTGCCCTATGACATCGTGATGGAGATGGACGAGATTAACGCCGATTTCCCGACGACAGATGTGGCCATTGTGATCGGATCAAACGACATCGTGAATCCGGCGGCACAGGAAGACCCGAACAGCCCCATCGCGGGGATGCCGGTGCTGGAATGCTGGAAGGCGAAACAGGTTTTCGTCAGCAAACGCGGGCAGGGCACCGGCTATTCCGGCATCGAAAACCCGCTGTTTTACAAGGACAACACGCGGATGTTTTACGGCGATGCGAAGAAGTCGCTGGATGCGCTGTTGCCGATGATTGACTGACGGGCCGAAATTAACTAAAGAACCCCGTCGCATCAGGCGGGGTTTTTTGCTGTGCGACGCTGGCTGAGCAACAAGATACAGTAGCACTGACGCTGTGGATACGGCATAGGTGGGGTGTGACCAGCGGTGGAGGCCGTTTTGCGAGATCAAGTCTTATGGCGTCTGTTGGTTGCAACCGCCGTGACCCATTTGCTGTTCGCGATATGGCCTTTGATTGATATCTGGGTGTCGCGGCAATTTGTGCTGGCGGATGGCAGCTTTTGGTTGTCGCACAGCATCATCGCTGAAGACCTGCGGATGCCGATTTGGCTGGCAAGTGTGGCTTTGGCGGCAGTTGCGGCGGTGATGTTGGCTATCACCCTGCTGCGCGGGGCTGGTGCGCGCACCTCTTGGCGGCTTTGGGCATTTATCACGACGCTTTATGTCGTCGGTCCGGGGCTGCTGGTGAATGTGCTGCTTAAGCAAAACTGGGGCCGGGCGCGGCCGGTGACCATTGAGGCATTTGGCGGCGACAAACTGTTTACCCCGCCGTTTGAAATTGCGGGCCAATGCGCCAGCAACTGCTCTTTCGTATCGGGCGAGGCGGCATCTGCCGCAGTGATGGCGATTGTGCTGGCGCTCTGTTTTGGTCGCAACGTCGCGCAGCGCCAGCGCGTCTTGGTGATTGTAGCACTTGGCGCGCTGTTTATGCTGGCATCTGGGATGCGGGTCGCCAGTGGGCGGCATTTCTTGTCGGATGTGGTCTTTGCCGGGCTGTTCATGTTGATCTTGGCGCGGATTTGTTATCGCGGATTTCGGGTGACGGCACCGCATTCCGGCGGATTTCTGCACGATATGGTCGCGGACATTGTCGGGGTGTGCCGGCCAAATGCGGTGTTGCCAAGCGCCATTCCTTTGGTTCACGCAGCGGACCCGGGCATTGGTGGCCCGATTGCCCCCGGTGTGAAATTTATCCCGTAAGTCATATCGCGGTTCGGCCAGACGGTTGGACCTGATTTCCCGCAAAATTCAACCCATCCGCCGTAAGACAAAATAACCTGACAGACCGCATCACCAGGGCCACAGCCGCTATCCAGCATCGAGGTTACAATCGCCGCCCCAATTGATACCAAAACGGTCGCCGCCGCGAACCTGGCCCGGCTGCGCGGTATGACCCCGGTCAGCGCCAGGACAAGCAACAAAGCCAGAAGGTCCGACGCAAAGACTGTGTTGATCTTATGCGCAATGGCCGCCGCGGCAAAGGCGCCTGTCCCGGCCCAAAGCGGCCATTTCTGGGGCGTGCAGGCGGTGATGTAACCAGAGCTATGGCCAGAAAGCCGATCATGTCCTTGCTCATGCCAAGCTTCGAAAAGAAGAATGGCATCGGCAGAAAAACCGGCGATATGGCCAGGATGGCCATCGGACCGGTCATCTTGATGCGCGAAAGAATGAACGGAACCAAGCCTGTCAAGGCGGCGTAGATCAATATTTGTGTGGCTGCCGCTACATAGAACGCGGCAATCCCGGTAGCGTCGGTCAAGCCGTAGCTGATGCTGCCCGTCAAGCCACGCCGCATGAAGCCAGCCCGGTATCAGTGAAATCCTTGAGGCTTGCCAAAGGGCATACCCTGCGCAGCTTCGGCGGACCCCTGCAGATCGACCAGACACCGCAAACGACGCGCTGATCCTTAATGAAGGCGATCATCGCTTCGGTGGGCGGTCGCGTTCCGCCTGCGCAAAACAAGCGTCGGCCAGTGGGCTTGAACCAGTGGCACCTTCACCGGCTTACCCTTGCGCAATATCTCATTGGCTTGGCGCAACTCGTGGCCCTCACGTTCCAGAGCTTTGATCCGAGATCGTTCCTCGGTCGTGACCCCGTCGCGCATGCCACTGACTTTCTCAGCCTGCTTGAGCCAGTCGCGAAGGGTCTGGCAAATACAGCCAATCTTGGGCGCAATGGCCGCAATCGCGCCCGCCTGCGTTTCATGAGAGCCTTGATGGTCAAGCACCATCCGAACCGCACGCGCGCCCGAACCTCAGGTGGCTGGCGATTTGCGATTTTGCTTTTTGTCACAACCATCATCCTTACTTAAGTTGATGATCTCCGACAAACTCGGGGCTACTCTTTATCGTTTTTTCACCGGATCTTTTGTTTACCCGAGTTACCGCGCGCGTCGTTTTGTTCCCGATTTCACACGGGGTTCACAATTTAGCTTGCGTCAATAGCCTGCATTGCCAATGCAGGGGTCATCAGATCCGCCATTGCCGCGTTACCTGACGGGCCGTTTTCCAAACGCCACGGCCAGAATGATGATGGCGCCTGCGACCATGTATTGCTCGCTGACGTCAAGGCCCATGATGATCAGGCCGTTGTTGATTGTGCCGATCAGCAGCGCCCCGACGAAGGTGCCGATGACCGTGCCGCGACCGCCGAACAGGCTGGTGCCGCCCAGAATGACCGCAGCGATGGCGTCAAGCTCGTCGCCCTCGCCAAAGTTGTAGCGCGCGGTGGACATCATTCCGCTATACAAAAGGCCCGCCAGTGCGGCCGCCGCCCCGGACAGCAGGAAACAGTAGAATTTGACGCGACCCGTGCGGATGCCGGAATAGGCGGCGGCAACCCGGTTTCCGCCGGTCGCCAGAACTTGCCGCCCGAAGGTCGTATAGCGCAGCACGACATGGCCGATGGCCACCACCAGCACCGACCAGATCAACAGCGACGGCAACCCAAGAAACCAGCCCTTGCCAAAGAAGGTGTTGAAGCCATCCTCCGCAATCGGCACCGGGTTGGTATAGGTGACCCGCATCGCAAGGCCGTGGACGAATTGCAGCATCCCCAGCGTGACGAGGAATGACGGGATGCCGACCAACACCACGAAAAAACTGTTGATCAGCCCGACCGCAAGACCAGCCGTCAGACCCGCAACCAGCCCGCCAACCGGCCCCCAGCCCGCCGCCATGGCAAGACCGCCGACCAGTGCCGAAAGTGCCGCCGTGGACCCGACAGACAAGTCAAGCTCCCCCGCCGAGATGACAAAGGTCAGCGCCACGGCGATCACCGCAAGCTGTGCTGTGTTGCGGGTGATGTTGAACAGGTTGGTGACGGTCAGAAAGCCCTTGTCGCCGATGGTGATGGAAAAGAAGATCAGCACCAGGGCAAAGAAAATGTAGACGACGTAATTGCGCCAATCGACGCGCTTTAACCACAGGCCCAAGGGTGCGCCGTCGTCCGTGCCGCCACCGGCTGCGATGCCGCCTGCCGCACCGGCACCCGCCGCGTTGCCCTGTCCGTCATCGGCGATCTTAGCCTTGGATAGCATGATGCAATACCTCTTCCGACGCGATGTCTTCGCGTTTCAATGACTTGGTCAACCGACCGTTGTGCAGGACCAGCACACGGTCGCTCATTGCCAGCAGTTCTTCGAATTCTGATGATATCACCAGCACGGCACAGCCGCTGTCGGCGATGGTGCGCACGATGGCCACCAGGTCGGCCTTGGCCCCGATATCAACGCCGATGGTCGGCTCGTCCAGGATCAGCAGGCGGGGCTTGCGTTCCAGCCATTTGGCCAGCACGATCTTTTGCTGATTGCCGCCTGACAGCAGCTGCACAACCTTTTCCGGCCCGTCGGTGCGGATGCGCAGGCTTTGGATATGCGCCTGCGCCGCGCGCCGTG
The DNA here is from genome assembly GCA_043721855.1 of Pseudorhodobacter sp. Lineage (GTDB taxonomy): Bacteria > Pseudomonadota > Alphaproteobacteria > Rhodobacterales > Rhodobacteraceae > JACMNW01. The sequence continues at coordinate 12,830 of JAYSPY010000150.1, read as the reverse complement.
CCGCACCATCGCGCATCAAGACGCCCCGCGCAAACCGCGCCAGCGACGGCAGCACCAGATTTGATTGCAACGAATGTTCCAACACCAGCCCCTGCGTGCGGCGGTTTTCCGGCACCAGTGCGGCACCTGCGGCAATCGCCTGAGGCGTGGTGCGCACCGGTTTGCCGTCGATCAGCACCTCGCCGCCTTTGCGGGTGCGCAGACCGAACACGGCCTCGGCAATTTCGGTCCGGCCCGAGGCGGAAAGCCCCGCAAGCCCGACAATTTCACCCGCCCGCACCTCAAAGGTCACGCCGTGCACGCGGGTGGCCAGACTGAGGTTGCGCACTTCCAGAACCGGGGCTGCGTCAGCGGGTATTGCGCGTGGCTGCCAGCTCATCTTGGCACGCGCAGTTTCGCCCAGCATGGCCTCGATCAGGCCTTCCATCGTGATGTCGGCGGTGGCCGCGGTCAGCACATCGCGCCCGTCGCGCATGACCGTGATGCGGTCGCAGATCGCAAAGATTTCGGCCATGCGGTGCGAGATGTAGACCACCGAAATCCCGTCATCGCGCAACTTGCGCACCAGCTTGAACAGCGTCGCCACCTCATGTTCCGACAAGGCCGAAGTGGGCTCGTCCATCACCAGGATGCGGGCGTCTTTGGACAGCGCCTTGGCGATTTCGACCATCTGTTGCGCGCCGCCTGACAGGGTGTCGACGGTCGCGCGCGGGTCAATGTTTTCACCCAGATCGGCCAGAATGCGCGCGGCGCGGCGTTCGGCCTCGGCGTCCGACAGCAGGCCGCCGACACGGGGTTCGTGATTGAGAAAGATGTTCTGCGCCACCGTCAGGGTGGGGATCAGGCTGAATTCCTGAAATATCATGGCGATGCCATGCCGCTGCGCGTCCTGAGGCGAGGCCATCTGCACTTCGCGCCCGTCAATCAGCAGCGTGCCGCTGTCGCGCGTGTAATTGCCGGTCAGGATCTTCATCAGCGTGGATTTGCCGGCACCATTGCCGCCCATCAGCGCATGAACCTCGCCGCGCCGAAGCTGGAAGTTGGCACTGCGCAGAACGCGGATACCGGCAAAAGACTTGTCAACATCACGCAGGTCAAGGACGTTTGGCGTGTCTGTTTCGGGTGGGGATTGGGTCATGGCGAGCGGCCTTGCGACAAGAAGTTGCGAAGGCCGGTAGACCGGCCTTCGCTGTCATTTCACATTCAGTTCGCCTTGAGGTCGGCTGCCATCGCCTCGGGCAGCGGCATCCGGTAGATGGTCTCATATGAGGCAGCAAGGTTGTCGCGCGTCACACGCAGCGGCGGCACCACCACATAATCGGCCACGTCTTCGCCAATCAGCGCAAGTGCGCCAAGCCGAGCCTCGGCCACGCCTTGGTCATAGGGGCGCTGCGAGGATATGCCCTTGATGAAGCCGTTCTTGGCCATGTTGGCCGCGACAATCTGGTCGAAGTTTTCGTTGACGATGGAAAAGTCTGCGGGTGTGCGGCCTGCAGCCTGTGCTGCGGTTTCCGCACCCATGGCCGGGATCGACCACGAGGCATAAAGCCCGTTCATGGTGGGATAGCGCGCCAGCATGCCTTGGGCCACTTCCATGCCGCGATCCGGATTATCGTGGCCAGCGGCGGCGATCAGCTTGAGGTCGGGATATTTGGCCATCAGGCGCGCAACAAACCCGATGTAGCGCAGGTTGGTCACGTAAAAGTCGTTGGCGTAATACATCGCCCCCACTTCGCCCTTGCCATCCAGCGACTGTGCCAGTTCGTCGGCAAGATACATGCCAAGCGCCAGATTGTCCGAGGATACAACGCCTGCATAATCGGCGGGCGGGCTCATGCCATTTACGGGCTGGTCGATAAAGACAATCTCGCTGCCCGCATCCGCCAGCGCCTTGAACGCATCCGCGGTGGTTGCCGGATTCAGCGGGATCGACACCACCAGATTGGGTTTCAGCACAGCGATGGTTTGAAGGTCGGCAATCTGCTTTGCGTCATCCCAGTTGGCGTTGGTTTCGGCCACCACTTCGATGCCCATAGCCTCGAAGGTTTCCTTCAGGCCGATCAGTTGCTGCGTGGCCCAGTCGTCGCCAAGCCAACCCATGGAGATTGCCACAGTGAATTTGCCGTCGCGGATTTTCGCCAGCTGTTCGTCGGATACCTGAATGCTGGACCCCAGAACACCGACTTCGCCCTTGGGGCCGTCGCTGACCACGGTTTCCGACAGATCGTCGATTTTTGCCAATTCCAGCGTCTTTTCGGATGGCGGCTGATACCACAGCGGCTGGTCCACATCGCCGATGTTGCTGGCGGCCTGCGCAAACAGCGGCAGGGCGGTGGCCGTCAGAAGCGCTGCGGACAGGCTTAGTAATTTGTATTTCATCGTTTCTCTCCCATGCAGTTGGATCTCGGGCCCGGGTGCCACAGTTCGGGCCGCCCGGGGTCGTTCTAGGCTGGGCCTAGCGGTCCAGCATAAATTCGTGCAGCATCGCGGCCAGACGCTCGGGGGCCTCCAGCGCAAGGCTGTGGCCGCATTCTTCGAATATGGCCGAACGCTCGACACCATTCGAGACGCGCAGCATCTGATCTTCGACAAGCGGGCCAAAGAATTCTGGCGCGCCCACGGTCATGATCGGCAGGGTCAGTTTTTCGGTCACCAGACGGCGGTTGATTTCGGCGTTCTTCAGGCCCGCACGGTAGGTTTCCATGCAGCCACGCAGACCACCCGGTGCCATCAGGCAGGCGATCCATTCATCCAGCGCTTCGCGCGAAATGGCGTTCGGGTTCCAGGTTTCGGCCTTGATCCAGAATTCCCAGAATTCCCGCTCGTGGCCCTGAATCAGCATTTCGGGCAGGTGGGGTATCCAGAAGAACGGAATGTGCCAGACCCAAACGCCCTTTTGGCGATACTGGGCAGTGATGTTGTCGGTGGTAAAGTTGGACCATTCTTCCAGACCTTGCCCCGACAGCAGCATTTCGCAGAACGACAATGTCCGGACCCGGTCGCGGTGCATGGCTGCAAGCGCATAGGCAAATTCGGCACCGCGATCTTCGCCGTGGACGTGGTAGGTGTCATGCCCAAGCTGCGCCATCAATTCGGCCACGTCGGTGGCATTGGTAGCCGAATCGTAACCTTCTGACGTAGGGGGCTTGTCGGTATAGCCAAAGCCGCGCAGGTCGGGGGCCACCACGGTGAACCGTTCGGTCAGCAGCGGGAAAAGTCGGTGCCAGTAAAAGCTGGTCTTGGGCGTTCCGTGCAGCAGCAACAAAGGCTCGCCCTGTCCGGCCGTGACGTAATGCATCCGAATGCCGTTCACGCGCGCGCGCGAGTGGCGCACCGCATTGCCGGCGTGATCGTAAATCTCGGCCATGTTTCCCCCCCAGGAACAGCGCAGCTTTTGCCGACGACCCATCGCGACCAGTTCGCTTTTGATAATCGGCTCTGTTTAGCACATCTGATATAATATCATCACATATGTTCAGCATCACGTCAAGTCAGGTCAACGGGATAATGCGTTTGGTCACGGCCTGCATGGGGGCTGGACGACCGCTGCCAGCCGGGCAAAAGGGGTGCAGACCTGAGGATGTCGTGCCCGGCGCAAGATCAGGAAACCGCTGGAACGATCTGGCCGCAGATCGTATACTGATTTCAGTGAATGAATTGGAAAGTGGCGTTAAGCGCATGTTGAAATTAACAGAAGCAGACCCGTCCGAGAAAAGCAGCCTTGCCCTTCCAGCCCCGCATGACCAGCTTCGGGTGCGTGCGGCCTGGCTTTACTACGTCGAAGGGATGACGCAGGCGGACGTGGCCAAGCAGCTTTGCGTCAACCGGATCATGATCACCAGACTGCTTGCCGATGCACGCAACCGGGGCGAAGTGGTGATCCGGATCAGGTCCGACATTGCGCCGATTATCGACTTGCAGCAGCGGCTGGAACAAAAGTTCAAGCTTTCCGTGGCCATCGTCGCGCCGTTTTCCGATGATACGGGTGATCCGACGCTGGCCATTGCGGCGGCGGCGGGTGCCTATGTGTCGCAGTTGATGACGCACCGGCTGACCGTGGGGGTCGGCTGGGGGCGGACGTTGCAGGCGATGCTGGCCCATATCGAGGGCCGCGCGCTGGACGATGTGCGTGTGGTGTCGCTGCTGGGCGGCATCTCGCTTGCGCGGCGGTTCAACCCGGCTGAGTTCGCCTGGCAATTTGCCGAACTGTTCGGGGCCGAAGGCTATCTGATGCCGGCACCGGCACTGGTCGATTCGCCCCAGACCAAACATACGCTGATGGAACATTGCGGGCTGGATCAGGTGCTGCAAATGGCACAGGCCTGCGATCTTGCGCTGATTTCCTGCGGCGGAATCGAATCGATGACCACATCCTACCGTGTCGGCCATGTCACCGAGGCCGAACGTATGTCGTTGATAGATGCAGGCGCAGTCGGTGATGTCCTTTATAATTTCGTAGACAAGGACGGCAAGCTTGTCGACCATTCGGTCAATCAGCGCTCGATCTCGATGTCGCTGGATGGGTTGACGCGGATCGACAACAAGGCGCTTATTGCGGGCGGTGCGGAAAAGCGGGCGATCATTTCAGCGGTGCTGAAATCGATCAAACCGCGCATTCTGGTGACGGACGAGGTAACTGCACGGTTTCTGGTGGGCGAAGAAACGGCCGTTTAGCGGCCTGGTGCCGTGGCTGTCAGGCGGGCGATTTCAACGGCACACGGGGTCTGATCGCCGTCATTTCCATGAATTTCAGCGTCGCATCCAGGGATGACACCACCGCCTGCGATCCCAGACCCATGGCATTTTGCGCCGACGACGCCTGGCCGATGCGGATGCAGTCTTCCAGCGATTTCCCCAAATGCAGCCCCGTCGCAAAGCCCGCGTTAAAGCAATCGCCACAGCCGCAGGTGCAGACAACATCAATAAGGAAGGCCGGGATATCAATCGCACGGCCCGTGCGGTCGCGGTACATCGCGCCGTCTTTGCCAAGGGTCATGATGATCGCACCCACGCCGTGATCCAGGAAAAACTGTGCGACATCCTCGAAATCGGTCAGGCCGGACAGGGCCATCGCTTCTTCTTCGGAGGGGATGAAATAATCGGTATGCGGCAAAAGCGGTTTGACGCGCGCAAAATCGGCCGAGGTGGAAGCAAAGACGTCCAGCGTCGTGATCACTCCGCGCCGTTTGGCCTCGGCCATGATTTCGGCGTTGCGGCCGAGGTCCATGCGGTCGGTCAGGCCCACGCCGCCGACATGCAGGATCTTTGTGTCAAGCACACGGTCGATCTGGTGGTCATCGACATAAAACCCACCCGTCGCACCCCGTTTGTGCAGCGCGGGCCGGGCCCCATCGGGCCTGGTCGTGACCACGCTGGACGAGGTTGCATAGCCTTCGCAGCGCATCATCATTTCGGTATCAATGCCGAAATCGCCCATCCGCATCAGCACCCAGTCGCCCATCAGGTCGTGGCCCACACCCCCGACAGCCTGCACCTTCAACCCGTGTTTCGCGGCCACTACAGCGGCGGCACCTGCGGCACCTGACACGGCAAGCGCGAAATCATCGACAAAGAACGTGCCACCCGCTGGCGGAATGCTGTTCACCGGACGCACAAGCGCGTCGAATGTATGAAAACCCAAGGCTGTATAGTCGAACTTCATTGTAGCACCCTCCCGGTGTTGCCTGCACAAGGCATCTTGAACATAAAGCTTTTGAATTGAACAGTTGTGCATTCAAGTGGATGTGTCAACTGCAGTATTTTGATCAATGCCATGGATATTTGCGGTATCAAAGCCCTTGGCCGCGCGTTGGAGAAATTTTTCATGACGACAAAGCCAACGATCAGCCCAAGGCGGTGCTATGACCTGATCGGCAGTGCCGCGATCTCGGACTGCAACCGTGCTGCATCCCAGTGCAACGCGGCGGCTACGATGGCCCCGATTTCCCCGGCAACCTGCGGCGTCAGGTGGCCCGACATGGCAATCGATGTGCGCCGCAGCACAAGGTCTGCAAGGGTGGCGACCCGCTCGCGTGTCACCAGCATCAGCAGTTCTTCGCGGCTGTAATCGGGCAAGGTGGCAAGCGGCGTATCGCCCGCTGACAGAATTTGCGCCATCGTCTCGGCCAGCGTGCCATAGCGCGACAACAGCGCCTCGATCCGTGGCTCTCGCAGGCCGGTCGTCCGGGCGCGCGCGGCAACCCAGGCTTTGCGCTGCGCCGCTTTTGGAAAATCCTTGCCGCCACCGATGGCCATAGTGGTGGTTTCAACGTGCCGTGTGCGGCCAAGCGTGGTGGCCACCTTGCGTGCGACCTGTTCCGAAAAGCCGCGGAACGTCGTCCACTTGCCGCCGATCAGGCACAGGACAGGCGTGCCGCCGTTCAGCGCGAGGTCGGCGATGGAATGATCGCGCGTCACCAGCCCGATGTCGCCACCGCTGCGCGGCAATGGCCGAACGCCGCTGAAGCGGTGGCAGATCTGGTCCGGCGATACGGTGATGGCAGGGAAGATTTCGGCAATGCAGCCGCGCAGATAGTCGGCCTCATCCTCATCGCAATGCGCCAGATCCGGATCGTCGATCTTGATGTCGGTCGAACCGATCAGCACCCGGCCCATGAACGGATAGACCAGATTGACCCGCCCGTCCGCCGTGCCGAAATAAACCATGTGGCCGTTCAGCGCGGCATGAAGGCCTGCATTCTCGACCACCAGATGCGCGCCCTTTGATCCGCCCATCAGGTGCGTCGCAAGACCAAGCTGCGCGTTGACCCGGTCGATCCACGCCCCGGCGGCATTGATGATGATGCGTGGCCTGACCCGGTGCGTCTGACCGCGGTGCAGGTAGCTGACCACGCCATCCGCAGTTGCGGTAATCTCGGCATGGTTCAGCGCCTGTGAGGCAGGGTGCAGCGCCTCGCCGTCGATGACCAGCTCAAACCCCAGCCGTTCGGCATGGCTAAGCTGGCCTTCGTAGTACAGACCCGCCGCGATGATACCCGCGTCAAGGCCAGAAATCGTGCGGTCCAGCGCCTTGCGCCTCAGCATCCGGTGCTTGGGCATGGCGCGGAAATTGCGCCCGTAGATGTCGTAAAGCGTCAAACCAAGCGCCGTGATCAGCGACCCGCGATCGGTCAGCCTCGACTTGATCCGCAGGAACCGCAGGACCGACGGCACGATGCCGCCAAACCGGCTGCGAACCGGGACGATACAGGGCAGGGGCGTCACATAATGCGGCGCGTTTGCCAGCAGGCGGTTGCGTTCTTCGGCACTTTCGCGGACCAGCCGGAATTCGCCGGTTTCAAGGTATTTCAGGCCGCCATGCATCAGCCGTGATGAACCTGCGGATGCGCCCGCACAGAAATCGTTGCGCTCGATCAGCAGGCAGTCGATGCCTTGAGCGCACAGATCGCGGAATGTGCCGCAGCCGTTGATGCCACCGCCGACGATCAGCACATCAATATCGCGCGGGTCAGTCATTCAAAATCGCAACCTTGATGGCATCGCCGCTTTCGGCTGCGGCGAACGCTTTGACCGCATCTTGCAGCGCAAAGCGGTGCGTGACCAGCGACTTCACATCGAACCGGCCGGAGGCAACCAGATCGAAGGCAAGATCAAAGTCGCGCCGCGCCAGACCGAAGGCACCGGTCACGGTCAGTTCGTTATAGTGGATGGCGTTGACGTCCATTTCTGCCACAACACCCTTGGAAAACCCGGCAAACAGGCTGATCCGCCCACCATGCGCTGCAAGGTCGGTCACCTGCCGGGCAAGCGCCGGAACACCGATGGCACAGATCACCACATCCGCGCCGCGCCCGTTTGTTTCCGCGCGCACCCGTGCGACAAGGTCTTCCGAAGTCGGGTCGATCACCACATCCGCGCCGCCCGCAAGTGCTGCCGCGTGCCTGCGGATATTGGGATCGGACACGATGATGCGGGTCGCGCCGCGCAGGCGCGCCAGCCGGACATGCAATTGGCCGATGGGGCCGGCACCAATGATCAAGACCGTATCGGCGCTGGACACGCCCACCCGGTTCTGGCCGTTCACGACGCAGGCAAAGGGTTCGACGATTGCAGCTTCGTCGTAATTCATGTGATCGGGCAGGTGCCGGACGTTGCCCGCCTGAACCGCCGCTGCGGGAATGCGGATCAGTTCGGCGAAAGCGCCGTCAATCTCGTAGCCGACGTTCGCACCCTCGGCGCACATGTTTTCCATGCCGTGTTTGCACCGATAGCAGCGACCGCAGGAGATTGCCGGGCAGACGCCGACGCGGTCCCCGACAGACAGCGTGGCGTGGCCGCCGGTTTCGACAACCTCGCCCGAAAATTCATGCCCCAGGACCGAAGGGTATCTGATCCCGGCCGTTTTCAGCCCGCGAAAGATACGGATGTCGGTTCCGCAGATCGTGGCGGCGCGCACCCGGATCACGACGTCACCCTTGCCGGGGGCCGGATCGGGCATTGAGACCAGCGTAATGATATTCGGCTCTGTCAGAACGGCGGCTTGCAAAATATTATCCTCGCTGGAACAATTGTTCACCAAATGGTTATCATGTGCAGGTTTTTATGCAACAAGAAAGCGCAACGGTGGCGTTGGACGGGTCAATGCAGTGACCGGCCTGAACCAAAAGCGTTGACACATACCATTTGTTCAGCCATTCATAAAGTGCGCCGACCGAGAAGGCTCGCAGTCCCAACGAGGGCTGAGAGGATCGACGCTACCGCAAGAGCCGCATGACAAGGGAGGAAAACCAATGAATTCCATACTGACCCGCGCGTTTGCGGCAACCGCCTGCATGGCCGCTTTGGCCATGCCATCATTTGCACAGGATCAGGCTGACCTGATCAAGCCGATCGACAAGGAACTGACCTTCGTGTTCATCCCGAAGGTCATTCACCCTTGGTATGACGTTGTGGCGCAGGGCGCTGCCTTTGCCGTCGCCGAGTACGAAAAGCAGGGCATCAAGATCAACGTGATCTGGGACCAGCCGCCACAGGCCGACGTTGTCGACCAGAACGCGCGCATCGAGGCCAACATCGGCCGCCATCCCGACGGTATGGCCGTGGCCTGCCTGGACCGCGCCACCAACGTCCAGTTGATGAAAGAGGCGGTTGAGGCCGGCATCAACGTCGTCAACTTCAATTCGTTCTGCGACGATGCTTTCCTGTATATCGGGCCGAAAAGCTCGGTGCAGGACGGCTATGATCTGGGCGAACGGTTGGCAGAAATTCTGGGCGGCAAGGGCAAGGTTGCCATTCTGGCAGGCAGCCTGACCGCGTCGGACCATGTGGAACGTATCACCGGCTTCAAGGACGCGTTGTCCAAGCACCCGGACATGGAGATCGTGTTCGAACAACCCGATGACGACATTCTGGAAAAGGCCGTGGAACTGACCGAAAGCCTGCTGTCGGCCCATCCCGACCTGAACGGCATCTTTGCATCGAACGCTTCGAACCCGATCGGTGCGGCGCGTGCGGTTGAAAACGCCGGTCTGGTGGGCAAGGTCCATATTGTTGGCATGGACGATCTGCCCGAAGCGGTTGCTTTTGTCTGTTCCGGCGTGATTGACGCGCTGAAAGCGCAGCGCCAGTGGGACATGGGCTATTGGGCGGTGAAATACATGGTTGCGATGAACGAGAACCACACCATCCCAATGTCGCACGACACTGGATCGCGGTTCCTGACTAAGGCAGACTGCAAGTAATACCAGACGACCACCCTATGCAGGGGCGCGGTATTGTCCGCGCCCCTGTCTTGTTATCTTCACGCAACCGGTTCAGCAGGAGAAGCGCAGGTGCCCGACATCCAGCCGATCTTCGAGGCGCGCAACATCTTCAAATCCTTCGGGCCGGTCCACGCGCTGCAGGATGTTTCGGTATCGCTTTACAAGGGCGAGGTGCATTCGATCATCGGCGAAAACGGCGCTGGCAAATCGACCTTGATGAGCATCATCTGCGGTCGGTTTCCACCCACCAAGGGCAAGCTGTTTGTTGACGGGGACGAAGTTCACTTCAGCCGGCCCAAGGATGCGCAGGCTTGCGGGATTGCCATTGCGCCGCAGGAAATAAATCTGGTGCCCGACCTGACGGTGGCTGAAAACATCATGCTGGGTGCCCACCGGGGCCGCGCCGCCGCGATCAACTGGCGCGAGACCAATGCCGAAGGCGCGCGTCACCTGCACGACGTCGACACTTCCATCAACCCGCGGGCACGGGTGTCTGACCTGTCCAAGGCACAGCAGCAACTGGTGCAGATCGCCCGCGCGGCGGCAACCGATGCGCGCATCATCATCTTTGACGAACCAACGGCGAGCCTGACCTACCGCGAGGAAGAAACGCTGATGGCGTTTATCGAAAGCCTTGCGTTGCAGGGTCGCTCGGCCTTCTACATCTCGCACAGGCTTGACGAAGTGCGCAGGCTGTCGGCCCGGATCACGGTTCTGCGCGACGGGGTCAATGTCGGGGTGATCACGCCTGCCGATGCCACGCGTGAGCGGATGGTCACGATGATGGCCGGCCGGCCACCCAAGATCGGCGCGCAGGATATCCGCGATATCGCCACCACGGAAACGGTGCTGGAAGTCGAAGGGCTGACCCGCGCGCACGAGTTTCGCGATGTGTCATTCGCCCTGAAAAAAGGCGAAATTCTGGGTGTCTCGGGCCTGATCGGGTCGGGGCGGACCGAACTGGCGAAATGTATCTTCGGTGCCACGCGGCCGCAGTCGGGCAAGGTGCGGCTGAACGGCAAGGAGGTTACCTTCAAAGACCCTTTGCAGGCCATTCAGGCCGGGCTGATCTATCTGCCCGAGGAACGCAAACAGGAAGGTATCTTCCCGCTGTTGTCGATTGCCGAGAACACAGCACTGCCGACACTGGACCGTTTCACCGGATTGCTGCGTCTGAAAAACCGCGAGATGCTGGCCGAGGTGGACCGGCTGGCCGTTCAGTTGAAGGCCAAGTTCAACGCGCTGACCGATCCGATCACCAGCCTGTCGGGGGGCAACCAGCAAAAGTTCATCATCGCCCGCTGGCTGATGCGGGATGCGCATGTGCTGATTCTGGATGAGCCGACACGCGGCATCGATGTCAGCGCCAAGTTCGAAATCCAGTCGGTGCTGCGCCGCCTGACCGAAGAGCGCGGCCTGTCGATCATCGTGATCTCGTCCGAGATGGAAGAATTACTGGATGTGGCCGACCGGATCATCGTCATGCACGAAGGACGCCTGAAAGGCACCCTGAACCGCCGCGATGCGACGCAACAAGGCCTGCTAGAACTTGCAATGACCTGAGAACAAGGGAAACGGAATGACCGACGCAGCAAAGACTTCCCCGGTGCCTGCCGCGTCTGCGCGCAGGAAAGCCTCGATCATGGCACGGTTCTGGCGGTGGGAAGCCAGCGGAGTGCTTGTGGCATTGCTGGTGCTGTTCATCGGACTTGCGCTTGCGGCTGACAACTTTCTGTCGGATTACAACATGTCGGTGGTTGCCCGTCAGGCGGCGTTCGTGGGCCTTGTGGCCCTTGGCCAGACGCTGGTGCTGCTGGTCGGGGGCATCGACCTTTCCGTGGGCGCGTGTGCAGGTCTGTCCGCCATCGTGGGGGCGATTGCGCTGACGCAGTGGGGCGTTCATCCGTGGTTGATCATTCCGCTGACGATGGGCTTTGGCTTTTTCCTTGGGGCTATCAACGGGTTTTTCGTCGCCTCGCTGCGGCTTAACCCCTTTATCGTAACCCTCGCCACATGGGAGATTTTTGCGGGCCTGACCCTTGTGATCACCGAAGGCTACCCCGTCCGTCCCTTGGGTGACGCGTTCAGCGTGTTCGGCAAGGGCGAAGTTTTTGGCATTCCCGTGCCGGTCATCATCTTTATCCTGTGCGCGCTGATCCTGATCTGGATGCTGACCCAGACCCGCTTTGGCCGCAACATCTTTGCCGTCGGCGGCAACCGGGACGCCGCCCGTTTGGCCGGGATCCGGGTTCGTAATGTCGAATTCATAGCGTTCGGTATGGCGGGCATGTTTGCCGCACTGGCGGGCATTCTTTATGCCAGCCGTTCGGATGCCGCCAACCCTGCGGCGGGCGAAAACTGGCTGATGGGGGCGATCACGGCGGCCATCCTTGGCGGCACTTCGCTGCGCGGCGGGCAGGGGTCTATCATCGGCACCGTTTTGGGCGCGTTGCTGCTGGCGGTGCTGGCAAACGGTACGGTGTTGATGAACGTCTCGGGCTTTTGGCAGCGGGTGATCGTGGGGTGCGTGGTGCTTGTTGCCGTGCTTGTCGATCTGCTGCGCCGTCGCGATTGACCTGCGAGCCAACCGGCGCTGACCAGCAGAGACGCGACGGCCTGGCGCAGGTCGTGGATGTGCAGATCAGGCAGGTTGGCGACTTGTTGCACCCTGGCCCAGAAGCGGCGGATTTCCCGCACCGGTTGGCCGATGGTTTTGCCGGGAAACAGCCATGGATTGCCACGCGAAACGATCTTCGGGCGCTGCGGCACGATGGTCGGCGACGTGCGTCCGCCGCCAAACAGGCGTGTTGGCCATAACCCGGATCACACCGCAAACCTCTGAAGCCGCCGTGCCAGAGGTCCAGGCCTGACGCCGAAGTCACGATTTCTTGGTCTGAGTCTTCCGTTCATGTCGACCGAAAGCCATTGGAAAAACACTGTCAGTCGTCGTTCCTTAGCACCTTGACACCCATTTTTGAGATATATGGAACATGGCGCAACAATAATGTCTTATACCAACGGCCGTTTCAAGTGACCGTTGCCCAGGATCGGCTGGTTATTGAGGTGACGATTTCCGGTTGGTTGGCGAAGCGGTTCCATGCCTTGCAG
>JAYSPY010000149.1:0-9297 GCA_043721855.1 Pseudorhodobacter sp. | reverse complement strand
ATGCTGGCGCAGATTGAGGCGATGGCCGCGCAGCATCATCTGGCTGTGCTGGGTGGTTTTGCGGCGGAGCCGGACGATGGTTTGCCAACGGGGACCAGGACCCTGCTGCTGCTGGGGCCGTTGGGGCCGGGGTTTTGGCCGCATCTGAAGGCGCAGCCGGAATGGGCCAGTTTTCAACAAAAATTATGCGCTGATCCGGTGGACCGTTGGTCGCGCCGGGTAATCGGCACGGTAGTCCGCGATCTGGGGGCCTGCGGTCTGGGCGCGAAGGCGCTGTTTCCGTTTGGCGGACCGCCTTATCATCCGTTTTACAAATGGGCGCTGCGATCCGGGCGGTCTTGGGAAAGCCCGGTGCGCCTTCTGGTGCATGATGTGGCGGGGCTGTTCGTATCGTTTCGCGGCGCGCTGGCGTTGAGCGCGGATTTGCCGCTTTGCCCTGCCCCGCCACGGCCCTGTGATACCTGCCCGAAGCCCTGCCTTGCCGCCTGCCCGGTCGCAGCACTTACTGGGGGCGGTTACGATTTGCCGGCTTGCCACGCCTATCTTGACACCCCGCCGGGTGCTGATTGCATGACGACTGGCTGCGCTGTGCGGCGGGCTTGCCCCCTGTCCCTTGCTTATGCAAGGATGCCTGAACAATCGGCTTATCACATGGGGCAATTTCACAAATGACCAAACGCCTGATCCTGACCCGCCATGCGAAATCGGCCTGGGATGACCCCTTGATGCCAGACCACGATCGCCCGTTGAACGAGCGCGGCAATGCGGCGGCGGCGGATCTGGGGCAATGGCTGGCCTCACGCGGCTATGTGCCGGATCAGGTTCTGTGTTCAGATGCCGAGCGCACCCGCAAAACATGGTCAGGCATCGCCCCCGCATTGCCCGGCACGCCGATGTTGGAATTGAAGCCGGCCCTTTACCACGCCGGGCCGGATGTGATGCTGGCGGTATTGCGCCATGCCACGGCGGATGCGGTGATGATGATCGGCCATAATCCGGGCATTGCGGAATTTGCGAACCGCTTGGTGTCGCGCGCACCGTTGAGCGCCGAATTTCAGCGCTATCCGACCGGGGCGACGCTGGTGGTGGAATTTGATATCGCATCCTGGGAACAGGCCGCTTACGGCGCGGCAACGGTGCTTGATTTCATCGTGCCAAGCGAGATAGATGCCTGACGCGGGCTTAGGTAAGCACCGAACGAAAAGGGCAGCACTATGGATTACGGCAAATCAGGCAACGCGAAGGTTGGCAAGCACGAGCCGATCAACAAAGAGGGCGGCAAGGGCGCGAAAGAAACGTCCAACGGGCGGCCATCCAAGGCAGAACTGGTGGCAAAGTTGAAAGCCGCAGCAGAGGCGAAGCAAGCCGCAAAATAGATCATGCCGGCATGGGCGGATCGCGTGTCAAAGGGACGGGCGGATTGCGTGTCAAAGGGATGGGTGGATCGCCCATCCTACGGGCGGCGTAGGATGGGCATTTGGCCATCCCAGATTGCGGTTAATGCCCCAAGATCTGACTTAGAAACAGCTTGGTGCGGTCGGATTTCGGGTTGCTGAAGAACTCTTTCGGCTCGTTCTGTTCGACGATCTGCCCCTGATCCATGAAAATCACCCGGTTCGCCACGGCTTGGGCAAATCCCATCTCGTGGGTCACGCAGAGCATGGTCATGCCTTCTTCGGCCAGCTCGATCATGGTATCCAGCACTTCCTTGATCATTTCCGGGTCCAGCGCCGAAGTCGGCTCGTCAAACAGCATGATGCGCGGCTTCATGCACAGACTGCGGGCGATGGCCACGCGCTGCTGCTGACCGCCGGACAGTTGCCCCGGAAATTTATGCGCCTGTTCGGGGATCTTCACCTTGCCCAAGAAATGCATGGCCACCTCTTCGGCCTCTTTCTTGGGCGTTTTGCGCACCCAGATCGGGGCCAGCGTCAGGTTTTCCAGAATGGTCAGATGCGGGAACAGGTTGAAGTGCTGAAACACCATGCCAACCTCGGACCGGACCTTGTCGATGTTTTTCAAATCCGACGTAAGCTCGGTGCCATCGACCACGATCTTGCCCTGCTGGTGTTCCTCCAGCCGGTTGATGCAGCGGATCAAGGTCGATTTGCCAGACCCGGAGGGCCCGCAAATCACGATCCGTTCGCCCCGGTTCACCGTCATGTTGATGTCGCGCAGCACGTGGAAGGTGCCGAACCATTTGTTCATCTGGCTGATATCAATGACCACCTCATCCGAGATTTCCATTTTTGCACGTTTTGCAGTTTCGGCCATGGTCAACCCCTTAGCGATGATCGGTTTTCAGCTTGTTTTCCAGATACATGGAATATCTCGACATGCTGAAACAGAAGATGAAAAACAAGAAGCCGACGAAAATGAACAGCTCCCAATAGATGCCATTCCATTCGGTGTTGGCGCGGATTGAACTGACCAGTTGCAAGGGATCTTGCAGGCTGATGAAGGATACCAGCGTGGTGTCTTTGAACAGGCCGATGAATTGGCCCACAATGCCGGGAATGGTGATTTTCAGCGCCTGCGGCATGATGATCAACCGTTGCGCCTTCCAGTAATCCAGACCCAGCGCGTCGGCCGCTTCATACTGGCCACGTGGCAGGGCGGCGAGTCCACCGCGGATCACTTCGGCCATATAGGCCGCCGAAAACAGTGTGACCATGATGATGACGCGCAGGATCACATCAAATTCAGTGCCCGGCGGCAGGAAGTAGTTCAGCAATAGCGACGCCACGAACAGCAGGGTGATCAGCGGCACGCCGCGAAGCCCCTCGATAAAGGCCACGCAGACCGTGCGCACCACCAGCAGATC
Organism: Pseudorhodobacter sp.; assembly: GCA_043721855.1. Classification (GTDB taxonomy): domain Bacteria; phylum Pseudomonadota; class Alphaproteobacteria; order Rhodobacterales; family Rhodobacteraceae; genus JACMNW01. Next base: position 6,473 of record JAYSPY010000149.1, on the reverse strand, counting down.
AGACTGCCGCCCCAGCGCCAACAGCACCCCCAGCGGCAGGGAAAACACGATGCCCGAAATGCCGATGACTGCCGACAAAAGAAAGCCGCCAAGGTCGGCTGATCTTAGCTGGCGCAAGCCTAGGGGAATATGTTCTTGAAAGAACGCCACAAAATACGGAAACAAAGGAAATGCATTGCGCAGATCGTAGCCATAAATCTTTGCGTAGATATGTGCGGGTTCATCAGACCATAAACCCACGATGGCTTCGATCGCTGTAAAAACCATGGAAATCGGATTGAGGAAAACGAACGAGAAAAGCAGAACAGCTACAAGCGAGCCGACGAGCAATCCCTTATGCTGCGATATTACCATGGCAGCATAGCCTACTGCCCCAAGCCCCAAGATCACGAAAATGGGGAACCATATGCTACCGCCCCAAAGCAGCCAAAACGCGACGGCGGGGAAACTGATGGAAAACCACAGCAGTATGCGGGGCGCCGAACTGAATAGCACCGGCCACAGGGCCACCAGCAACAAAACCATGGTCAGGATCGGGCGCCAGTACAACGCTGGCGGATAAAAGCCGAACAAGATCATCAACCAGCGTTCGCGGATGACCGCAAAACAAGCACCTGACGTACCTTCGCCATATCGCGCGGCCAAGGTGGCGCGGCATTCCATCAGCGAGCTTCCGGTCCAGACAGATCGTAAAAGCCAGGGGCCAATGGTCGCCAGAATCACATAGACCGCATAAAACGCCAGCAGTGACAGCACCACATTCAGCCAGCTGGAAAACAGATTTTCGCGCATCCAGCGCACCACACCCGTTTGCAGACCGGGCGGTGTTTGCGCCGCCATCATTTCCGTGCGGACGTAAGAGTGTTCGACCATCTTAACGCTCCACCAATGCGATGCTTCTGTTGTAGACGTTCATGATCGCCGAAATGATCAGGCTGATGGTCAGATAGATGCCCATCAACAACAGCATGCATTCCATTTCCTTGCCGGTCTGGTTCATGGTGATGCCCCCCAAAGTGGACCGCAAATCCATGTAGCCCACCGCAATGGCCAGAGATGTGTTCTTGGTGATCGACAGATACTGCGAAATCAGCGGCGGCACGATCACCCGCATCGCCTGTGGCAGCACGACCAGACGCATGGCAGCGCCGGGTTGCAGACCCAATGCCAGCGCCGCCTCTGACTGCCCGCGCGAGATGGCCAGAATTCCGCCGCGCACGGTTTCGGCGATGTAGGTGGCGGAATAGATCGACAGCGCCAGCCACATCGCAATCATAGAATTGCGGGCGTGCAAGCCACCGTTAAAGTTAAAGCCTTTCAGTTCAGGGTAAACCAGATGCAGGCCCAACGCTATTTTCAAAGCGATAATCGGCACCAACAGTATGGCCGCCGATTTCCACCACGTCACGGGCCGCGCTCCCGTTGTGCTTTGCACCAAGCCTGCGTGTTTTTGCAGGCGGCGGTAGCCCCAGATGCTGGCCGCCAGCACCGCAAGAATGGCCAACAGATCGTTATCCAGCGTCACCGGCCCGATTTCGGTATAGCCAAGGCTACGTTCAAACGCTGGCCCCGGCAGGTAGACGCCGCGGTTGGTTACGGCGACAGAATCGAGCAAAATCATCGACGCTTGCGGATTTTCACCGCGAAATTCCTTTGGTTCCGGCATGCTGACCGACATGATCGCGTTGACCAGAATGATCCACAACAGCACCGGCACATTGCGGAAGGTTTCCACGTAAACCGCCATTATGCGTGACACCAGCCAGTTTTTAGACAGGCGCAAGATGCCCGCGATCACGCCGATCACAGTGGCCAGCACGCAGCACAACCCTGCCAGAAACAGCGTGTTCAGCAATCCCACCACAAGCGCACGACCATGCGTGCTGTCATTGGTGTATTGCACCAACGTCTGATTGATATCGTACCCGGCCCTCGTAGACAAAAAACCAAAATCGAAATCTTTATCTTTCAACGCAAGGTTATGGATGGTGTTTTCGACAAGTCCCCAAAGGAACAACACCAGCAGCACCAGAAACACGACCTGGATGGTCAGGGATCGGTAGCGCGTATCGTATATAAGCATGCTCAGACGAAAATTGGATTTCGGCAGGTCCGTCGCAAGTGTCATGAAACCCCCTGTGTTCCCCGGAGCTTTGTCAATGTGCGCCTGCTTTTGCAGGTCTGTCGGCCCGGGTTGAACGTTGTTCGGAAAGGTACAAAGGGCGCGCCATGACAGCGCGCCCCTGATCAGATGTGGTTAACGGAACGGTGGCGAATACTGCAGCCCGCCTTGGGTCCACAATGCGTTCAGGCCGCGTGCCAGACCGATTGGGGTGGACTCGCCGATGTTGGCCGCAAAGATTTCGCCATAGTTGCCGCCCGCCATGATTGCGCGCTTGGCCCATTCTTTATCCAGACCCATCATCGCGCCAAGATCGTCGGTGCCCTTGCCCAGAAGGCGGTTAATTTCCGGATTGTCTTCCGGCGTAACCGCAGCGGCAGCCATTTCTTCGACATTTGCCGAAGTGATACCAAGCTCTTCGGCTGCAATAAGCGCATTAAAGGTAAAGCGCACGATATCGCCCCACTGGTTATCACCATGACGCACCACCAAAGCGAGTGGTTCTTTTGAGATGATTTCTGGCAAGATCACATGTTCAGACGCATCCGCGAAGGTAGCACGGGTTGCTGCAAGGCCTGACGCATCTGTTGTATACACGTCGCAAGCGCCGGCCGAATACTGCTGTTCAGCTTCGGCATTGTCCTTCAATGGCACGGGCTGATAGGTCATGCCGTTGGATTTGAAGTAATCCGCAAGGTTCAGCTCTGTCGTGGTGCCGGTCTGGATACAAACGGTTGCACCGTCCAGTTCCTTGGCGGACGAAACACCAAGGCTTTTCTTCACCATAAAGCCCTGACCGTCATAGTAGTTGACGGCGACGAAATCCAGCTTCAGGTCGGTGTCGCGCGAGAAGGTCCATGTGCTGGTGCGGGCCAGCATATCAACTTCGCCAGCCGATAGCGCGGTAAAGCGGGTTTCGGATGACAAAGGCACAACTTTAACCTTCATCGGGTCACCAAGAACCGCCGCAGCAACGGCGCGGCACATGGCGATGTCAAAGCCTTGATAGACGCCAGCAGCATCTGGTGCCGAAAAGCCCGCAAGGCCGGCGTTAGAACCACACAGCAGTTCGCCGCGCGCTTTCACGTCTTCAAGGGTGGTGGCAGCAGCAGCAGTGGCACCAAGTGCCAGAACCGACAACGCACCAAAGAATGCGAATTTTTTCATACTTACCTCTTCCTGAGTTTCCGCCTGTCATCAGACGGTTTCATTTGGCCCCAATCGTTTGGGAGCAGACGCGCCGGGATATCCCCCAAGTATCGGCATTTTCTGCCGAAGCGCTTTGAAAGGTCAAGACAAACAAGGGGAGGATACTAAAATCGCCCAATTACCGTGCGTTAAGCCTGCCCTTTGGCGGTGTTTTGGGCGATCGGCCTGTGCTTGCGCCGATTGTTACCCACACAATCCATAGAATCGGTCCGCCTGCAAAAATGCCGCTTCGCGCAGGGCGGCATATTCGGCGGCCTCTTCGTCAATTCCCCACAGCTCTTGCTGCCAATGCTCGTCTATGCGCGACAACATCCATGCCTGACTGGCGGTCACATGGTGGTGCGTCACCGCCAGCGCCAGAACCAGTGATCCGCTGATCGCAACCAGATCATGCAAGCCTGCCAGCCGGAACGGATCCAGCGCAAAAACCTGCGCTTGCAGGGCTGCAAGGCTGGCCGGGGATTGCGCGATATGGATCACACCCGCGGTGGCAATCAGCGGTGCCTGCAAGACATCGGTGGCCCAAACGATCATCGGATCCCACGCCTGCGCTTGCCGGGCGATCAAGGCCTGCGGGCCCTCAGCGCGGTAGCAGATCAGGTCTGCCGCGCCATAGGCAGACAGCAGACCTGCCACCTCGTCAAACTGCGGCACGATCTTGTCTATCCCGGAATTGGCGGCGCGGGTCACGGGCATGGTCTGCGGTTTGACCAGCCCGGTCTGCGCATCCCATTCGGTGGCAATCGCCTGCGCCATTTCCAGCGTGGGCACGATCAGTGCTGCCTTCAACGGGGTTCGAACCGGGCGCGCATCAAGGCGCACGGTAAAGCCGCCATCACAAGGCTCTGCTACGGCCTCTTTCCAGAAGCGTTTGGTTTTCCAGTTGCTCATCAGGTCGCTATTCGGTGTCGCCGAACGGGTCGGCGGGCACGTCTTTGATGCCCCAATCAAGGGTTTTCCATGTGCGCGCCATGTGATCTGGCAAGGGGGCTTCGAACGTCATCATCTTTTTGGTAATCGGGTGTTCGATGGTCAGGCTGCGGGCATGCAGGTGCAGCTTTTTCGAGATATCGCCGCCAATATCCGCCCCCCAGCCATCGCCGAGGTTTTCTTGGCCAGAACCGCCATATTTGCCATCGCCAATGATCGGATGCCCCATTTCGGCGATATGCGCACGCAATTGGTGGGTGCGCCCGGTAACAGGTTCCATCGCCAGCCAGGACAGGCGATTGCCCAGAAACCACAGCACGAAATAGTCAGACTGCGCGCGCTTGGCATCGGGGTAGTCGGCCATCTTCGCGGGGTGGATACACATCATCTTTTCGCCTTCGCCGCCCCGGCCATGCCCCGGTGCTTTCATCAGGCCATACTTGATGCTGCCCTTGCGCGGATGCGGCACACCTGCGACGGCGGCCCAGTAAATCTTGCGCGTCAAGCGGTGGCGCAGTGCCTCTGACAGCGCGCGCGCCACGCGGTCGGTGCGCGCCAGCATCAGCAGGCCAGAGGTGTCCTTATCCAAGCGGTGAACCAGCTTTGGGCGCTCCTTGAAGCCAAATTTCAACGCCTCGGTCAGCCCGTCGACATGACGGTCGCCCTGCCCTGAGCCGCCTTGCGACGCGAGCCCCGGCGGTTTGTTCAGAATGATGATATGTTCATCTTTCCACAAAACCGCATCTTGGATCATTTTGGTATCGGCCGCCGAAACCCCGCCTTCACGCGGGCGCGAAGGCGCCTCGGTATCGGGCAAAGGTGGGATGCGGATGGCCTGCCCCGGTGTTACCCGGTCTGATGCCTTGGCGCGCCCGCTATCGACCCGGATTTGCCCGGTGCGGCACATCTTTTCGATATGGCCCTGGCTTAACTGCGGGAAACGCCGCTTCATCCAGCGATCAAGGCGTTGCTCGCCCTCATCTACCGATACAGTCAAAAGTTTAACATCGCTCATGCGAAGGCTCCGCGCGCTAAGGCAGCACCAAGGGCAACTGCGACAAGGGATAGAATAACAGAGGCCAGCACATAAAGCCCGGCCTGCAGGGTTTGGCCACTTTCCCACAGCTTCATCGCGTCAAGCGAGAAGGCCGAAAATGTGGTAAACCCGCCCAGAACCCCGGTCATCAACAAGGGCGAAAGGTTGGTGCGTTGGGCAAGGCTGATGAACAACACGCCCATCAGGAAACTGCCCATCACATTGACCAGCAGTGTGGCCACATGTGCGCCGATGCCCACCACCATAAGGTAGCGCAACACGGAACCTATGGCACCGCCGATGGCGACTTGGGTTAACGTCAAGATCATGCGCGTGTCTTGTGCCTGAGGGGGCCGATTGTCAACCAGTGCGGGGATTTCAGACGTCAGGTCCGCTTTGCGCGCAGCTTGACGAAATAATCGATCCGCTTTTTCAACTCGCGCTCAAACCCGCGCTCTGGTGGCATGTAATAGACCGGGCGCTTCATGCTTTCGGGGAAATAATCCTGCCCCGAAAACCCGTCTTCGGCGTCATGGTCGTAAGCATAGCCAGACCCATAACCGATGTCCTTCATCAGTCTGGTCGGCGCGTTCAATATGTGCTTGGGCGGCGGCAGACTGCCCGTATCGCGCGCCGCCGCCCGCGCCGCCTTGTAGGCCACATAAACCGCGTTCGATTTGGGGGCCAGCGCCAGATAAACCACCGCCTGCGCCAGCGCCAACTCGCCCTCGGGCGTACCCAGCTGGTGATACGCCTGAAACGCGGCGGTGGTGATGAGCAACGACTGCGGGTCGGCCTCGCCAATGTCTTCGCTGGCAAAGCGCACCAGACGGCGTGCGATGTAGAGCCGGTCTTCGCCGGAAGCAACCATGCGGCCGAACCAGTACAGCGAGGCGTCCACGTCGGAGTCGCGCAGGCACTTGTGCAGCGCGCTGATCAGATTGAAATGCTCGTCGCCCGATTTGTCGTAGCGCAGGTGCTTGCGCGAAAGCGCCTCGCGCACGTCGTCGGCCACGATGCCGCGCCCCTGCGCCTCGGCGCTCGCTGCCGCGATCTCGAGCGTGGTGAGCGCGCGCCTCGCGTCGCCGTCGGCGGCGGCAGCCAGCAGGTCGAGCGCCCCGGCCTCGACCGCGATGCGCCCGGCCAGGCCGCGCTCGGCGGCGACCGCGCGCTCGA
>JAYSPY010000148.1:0-5198 GCA_043721855.1 Pseudorhodobacter sp. | reverse complement strand
CATATCCGACGTATGCCCGCGCATATGGCTGATCAGAACCGCCGCGATGCTACCGTCCAGCTTGGCCGCGAAATCCGCCATATCCACCCGGTAATTCGTGCCCACCTCTACCAGAACCGGCACGCAGTCCGCATGCACCACCGCCGATGGCACTGCTGCAAACGTAAAGGCCGGGATCAAAACCCGTGCCCCGCGCGGCAGATCCAGCGCCTTCAGCGCCAGAAACAAAGCCGCCGAACACGACGCCACCGCCAGCGCGTATTTGGCCCCCAAAAGGCCAGAAAATTCCGCCTCCAGCAACGCCACTGGCGCATCTTTCGCCGCCGTATATCGGAACAAATCGCCCGACCCCAGCATCGCCTCAATCGCGATTAACGCAGCGGCGGGAATGGCTTCGGCGTCATAGACGTTCGGGGCTTTTGCGGCGGTTTCATCAAGGGACATATCACGGCTTTCCTGAAACTGACATTCAGGAAAAATGTATATGGTGGTCGCAGCTTTGACCAGTCACAAGATTATGACAGCGACAATTTCCCGCCTACAGCCCCAACCGATCCCGCATCGAATACCACGTCATCGCCAGCACCAACAGCGGCCACCGCCCGGCAACCCCACCCGGAAACCGCATTTGCGGAATGGCTGCCATCAGATCAAAGCGGTCCGATTGCGCCGCCACAGCCTCGGCCAATATCCGGCCCGCCAGTGTAGACAGCGCTACCCCATGCCCCGAGCAAGACGATGCCGCCAGCACATTTGCCTGCGGCCGCGCGAAATACGGCATCCGGTTGGTGGTAATGGCAAGCGTGCCGCCCCAGGCATAGTCTATCTTGGTGCCGCGCAACTGCGGATACACCTCCAGCATTGGTTTCAAAACGGTCTTGATGATATCGGGAAAGCGGTAGCCATAGCTTTCACCACCACCGAACAGCAGACGGCTGTCATCAGACAGCCGCCAGTAATTCACCACAAATTTGCTATCTGCCACCGCGATGTTCTGCGCCAGCACATCCCGCGCACGGTCCCCCAAAGGCTCCGTTGCGATGATGAAATTGTTGATCGGCATCACACGCGCGGCCGCCTTGCGGTCCAGATTGCCCAGATAGCCGTTGCCCGCCAAAATAACCTGATCACAGGTCACCCGGCCCATCGCGGTTTGCACTACGGGTTTTGCCCCATGTTCAATATGGTGCACCTCTGATCCTTCAAAGATCTGCGCGCCGGCATCTGTTGCGGCCTTCGCAAGCCCGATGGCAAAATTCAGTGGGTGAATATGCCCCGCATCCCGGTCAATCACCCCGCCCGCGTAAAGATCAGACCGCACAACGCCGCGCATTTCCGCCCGGTTCAGCGTCTCATTGTGCAGGTAACCATAATCCCGCCGCAGCCGATCAGAATAGGTCTGCGCGTGGCGCAATTCTGCATCCGTGGCACAAACATGCGCCACGCCGGGGTGGAACGTCACTGGCATCGCATGATCCGCGATCAGGGATTTGACCATGCCCTTGGCCTCTTGCGCCAAATCCCACAGCCTGTGCGCCGTATCGCGCCCGACAGAACGCTCCAGCCAATCCTGATCCTGCCGCTGGCCAGACCCCACTTGCCCGCCATTGCGCCCCGATGCGCCAAAGCCCACCCGGTGCGCCTCCAGCAGCACCACCGATCGCCCTTTTTGCGCCAGATGCAGCGCCGCTGACAGGCCGGTATAGCCACCGCCGACGATGCACACATCCGCCCGCACTTCGCCCTTTAGCGGTGCAAATTCTGCCAAAGGCGTCGCCGTAGCCGCGTAATACGAGGCTGGATATTGCCCCGTTTTGTCATTGGCATGCAGCAGGTTCATACGTTCAGCAGCAGATGTTCCCGCTCCCACGGTGAAATAACTTGCAAGAACTCTTTGTATTCATTGCGCTTTACTGAATCATACACCTTGCAGAACTCATCGCCCAAAATATCCCACAACGCTTTGTCATCTTCCAGCCGGTCCAGGCCATCGCCCATCGTGGTGGGAATATCATCACCATCGATATAGGCCGAGGCTTTGAATTCCGGGCGCGGGTCGCGTCGTTCCATCAGGCCAAGATAGCCACAGGCCAGCGTCGCTGCGATGCCAAGATAGGGGTTCACATCCATCCCCGGCAGCCGGTTTTCCACCCGCCGCGCGGCTGGCGTCGATATCGGAATGCGCAAGCCCGTGGTGCGGTTATCGCGCCCCCATTCAAGGTTGATCGGCGCCGCAAAGTCCGGCACATACCGGCGGTAGGAATTGACGTACGGCGCCAACACCGCCACCGCCCCGCTCAGATGGTTCTGCATGCCCGCGATAAAGTGAAAAAATGCCTCCGTCTCGACACCCTTTTTGTCAGCAAAAATATTCTTGCCAGTTTTGCTATCCACAACCGAGGTGTGGATATGCATGGCCGACCCCGGCTCGCCACCAATCGGTTTTGCCATGAAGGTGGCAAAACAATCATGCCGCAATGCCGCCTCGCGGATCAGGCGCTTGAAGAAAAACACATCATCCGCCAGCCGCACCGGGTCGCCGTGGGCAAGGTTCAACTCAATCTGGCCCGCCCCGCCTTCTTGCAAGATGCCGTCAATTTCCAATCCCTGCGCTTCGGCAAAATCGTAGATATCGTCGATGACTTTGCCATATTCATCAATGGCCGACAGCGAATAGGCCTGCTTGCCCGCCGCGCGCCGCCCTGACCGGCCCATCGGCGGCTCCACCGGCATATTGGGGTCAATGTTGCGTGCGGTCAGGAAAAACTCCATTTCCGGGGCAACGACAGGCGTCCAGCCCTGATCGTTATACAACTGCACAATCCGGCGCAGCACATTGCGCGGCGAATAGGCCACCGGCGTGCCGTCCTGGTTCATCGCATCGTGAATAACCTGCAACGTCACATCCGCCGTCCAGGGTGCTGCGGTGGCCGTGCTGAAATCCGGCACCATGATCATGTCAGGCTCGGTAAAGGCATCAAATGGATTGTTGGCCCATTCCCCGGTGATGGTCTGCAAAAAGATCGAATTTGGCAGATAGTAATGCGCCTGATGCGCAAATTTTGCCGCAGGCATCGCCTTGCCGCGCGCCACCCCGGCAATATCGCCGGTAACACATTCAACCTCGTCAACACGGCGCCCGGCAATATAGTCGCGGGCGGCTTCGGGCAATTTTGAAATCCAGTCAGCCATAGATCACACTCTTGGTTTTGCCGCAGTGGCTTGGCCCCGTGGCTGTTTGAAAAACTTGGCAATCTGTGCGGCAATGGTGCCATCATCCAGCGGCACATCCAAACGATCGACCGCGCGCTCCAGCAAAGCATCGGGCACAACGCCGCGCCCGCGCGTCCGGGCCAGCCCGTCAATAAACTCAGGCTGAAACTCTGGATGCGCCTGCACCGTAAACGCACGGTCGTTGTAGACCAGCGCCGCGTTGGCGCAAAAATCGTTGCTGGCAATCACTTTAGCATCGGGCGGCACCTTGGTTACCTGATCCTGGTGCCATGCGTTCAGCGTCAGGGTTTCGCCGCCAAAATCATAATCAGTGGCCCCCACCGCCCAGCCACCGCTAAACTTCTCCACCCGACCACCAAGCGCCTGCGCGATGATCTGATGACCAAAGCACACGCCGACCAATGGCACGGCGGCGGCGTAAACGTCGCGAATGAAATCTTCCAGCGGCGCAATGAAGGGATGGTCCTCATAGGCCCCGTGCTTTGATCCGGTTATCAACCAACCATCGGCTTGATGCACGTCTTTTGGAAACTGCATGTCAACCACGCGGTAGGTGTCAAACGTAAAACCGTGCCCCGCAAGCAGACGCGCGAACATATCAGGATAATCGCCCATCTCCGCTGCCAAAGCGTCCGGGGCCAGACCAGTTTGTAATATGCCAATGCGCATGATGGGTCCAAGATTCAGGTCCAAAGGATAGTCCCGCATCCCCCTTTGCTACAAGGGGGATGTGGCTTGATCAGACGGTATCCAGATACAATTCGACCTGCTCGCTTGGGCTGAGTTCCGCAATATAATGCAGCTCCTGCCGTTTGGTCAGCACCAGATTGCGGATCAATTCCGGATGCAGGAACTTTGGCACCATCGAGCTGCCCTCAAACGCATCAATCGCCGCTTCCCAGCTTGTCGGGATCTGCGGCAGATCTTCCAGCGCATAAGCGTTGCCGGTGATCGGGGCAGGGGGCTCTGCCCCAGTTTCAATCCCTTCAAGGGCGGCGCCCAAAATCGCCGCCAGCATCAGATAGGGGTTCACATCGCCGCCCGCGACCCGGTGTTCGATGCGCCGGGCCGACGGATTGCCCGCCGGGATGCGGATGGCAGAGGTGCGGTTTTCGTAGCCCCAACTGACAGCGGTCGGCGCATGTTTGCCGGGCACCAGCCGTTCATAGCTGTTCTGATGCGGCGCAAAGATCAGCGTGCTGTCGTGCATCGCGTTCAGGCAACCGGCGACGGCCTGTTTCAGGATCGCCGAGCCCTTGGGGCCGCCACTGTCAAACACATTGCGTCCGGTGTCGTCGATCAGGCTGAAATGGGTGTGCAGACCCGAGCCGGAATATTCCGGGTAGGGTTTGGCCATGAAAGAAGCCGCAAAGCCGTGGCGGCGGGCCAGACCCTTGACCAGCATCTTGAACAGCCAGGCATCATCGGCGGCGCGCAAGGCGTCGTCGCAATGCATCAGATTGACCTCGAACTGGCCCAAGCCGGTCTCCGAGGTGGAGGTATCGGCGGGAATGTCCATCGCCTCACAGGCGTCATAGAGGTCGGTGAAGAAGGTGTCGAACACGTCCAAGGCGCGGATCGACAGGGTTTCGGCGGCCTTGCGGCGCTTGCCGGACCGCGGGCTGGGCGGCACTTGCAGGGTCTTGCCAGAATCGTCGATCAGGAAAAATTCCAGCTCAATCGCGCAGACCGGGGTCAGGCCGCGCGCCTTGAAGCGGTTGACGACGGTGGCCAGCGCATGGCGCGGGTCGCCCTCATACGGTGTGCCGTTTTCGTGGAACATCCAGATTGGCAGCAGCGCGGTCGGTGCCTCGAGCCACGGCATCGGCATGAAGCCGCGTTCCGTGGGTTTCAGCACGCCGTCTTGGTCGCCCTGTTCAAACACCAGCGGTGAATCGTCGATATCCTCACCCCAGATATCAAGGTTCAGGACCGAGAACGGAAAGCGCGTGCCATCCTTGACG
>JAYSPY010000147.1:0-3529 GCA_043721855.1 Pseudorhodobacter sp. | reverse complement strand
TTTATTCTTATGTCGATTACCCGGACAGGGCGACCGAAATGGCAATTTTGGCGGCGCATCACCCAAAGCTGGAGCCAGCGTTGGTGGCGCAGATCGTGGGCTTTGTGCAGGCTTTGCGGCGCGAGGATCTGGAAAAGACGCCTGGCGTGGCGGAGGCGTTGGATTTTACGGCAGCACTGGTGGGGCTGGGGATCAATGATCTGACCGATGATCCGGTGGCGTTGCAGGCGAGTTTGGTGACGCTTTTGAAGACGCAAAGTGACCGGGCAGCGGTGCCGATGGAAGTGACCCAGAGACTTGCCGGGAAGGCTGCGTGATGGTGCGGATGTATAAGCGCGTGACACGGTTTCCGGTGCGGGCGGCTGGCCCTGCGGACAGGCTGGCGGGATTCATGGCGCATTTGCGGATGAATGGATTCAAGATCGGGGTGCAGGAAACCGGGGCGGCTTTGGCGGCGCTACGGTCCGTGAATGCGTGGGATGAAACGGAGGCGCGGATTGCCTTGAAGGCGGTTTGCACGGGTTGCGCGGAGGATTTCGGGCGGTTTGATGCGCTGTTCGCGGCTTATTGGCAGAATTTGGGGCAGGAGCGTGGTGGGACTGCGCAAGCGAAGGAGACGGATGAGCGGCGTTGGTCTTCGGAGTTTCAGGATCATAGCGGTGCCGGGTCTGGGCGGGCGGAGCGGCCCGATAGTGATGGCGACGGGGCGGCGGAACAGGATGGTGAAGGGCGGCTGACAGGATCGCGGATGCGCAACCTGATGCGGGTGGATTTGCGCGAAGTGGTGGCACCGGCCGATATTGCCGAGGCGCAGGGGGTGGCGGAACGGTTGGCGCGGGCGATACGCGATCGGCGGTCACGCAGGCAACGGGCCGATAAGCAGGGCACGCGGCTGGATTTGCGGCGGGTGATCCGGGCGAGCCTGTCCAATGGCGGCGAACCGATCCGGCTGTTTCATAAGGCGCGGCCAGAGCGGCCCGCGAAGCTGGTGGCGATACTGGATGTGTCGGGGTCGATGGTGGTTTATGCACGGGTATTTTTGGCCTTTGTCAAAGGGTTGATGACGGCGGATGGGCAGACCGATGCCTATCTGTTTCACACGCGGTTGGTGCGGATCACGGATGCATTACGGGACAAGGATGCGCTACGGGCGGTGAACCGATTGTCGCTGTTGGCGCAAGGGTTTGGCGGCGGCACCAAAATCGGCGGCAATCTGGCGGCGTTCAACAAGGCCTATGCCAAGCGGTTGGTGGGCGGGCGCTCTGTGGTGATCATTCTGTCCGATGGGTTTGACACTGACCCGCCGCAGGTTTTGGGCGAAGCTTTGGCGGCGTTGAAAAAACGTGGCTGCCGGATTGTGTGGTTGAACCCGCTGAAAGGCTGGCAGGGGTATCAGCCCGTGGCCGCCGGGATGGCCGCCGCCCTGCCCTATCTGGATCTGTTTGCGCCCGCCAATACGCTGGACAGTTTGCTGGCGCTGGAGCCGGAATTGGCGCGGTTATGAGGGGGGAATGGCGATGAGCGCGCGTGATATTCTGGATCGGGTGGCGGAATTGAAGCGGACGGGGGAGGCATTTGTGCTTGCCACAGTGGTGCGCACGGTGGCGGTGACGGCGGCGAAAGCTGGGGCGAAGGCGGTGATCCGGGCGGACGGGGTGATTGACGAGGGTTGGATCGGCGGCGGTTGCGCGCGCGGCGCTGTGTTGAAGGCGGCGCGCGAGGCGTTGGTGGACGGGCAACCAAGGCTGATCTCGGTCAGCCCCGAGGATGTGTTGGCGCAAGCTGGCGTAAGCGCTGGCGAGATGCGCGACGGGGTGCGCTTTGCGCGGTCGATGTGCCCAAGCCGGGGCACGATGGATATTTTCGTGGAACCGATGTTGCCGCAGCCGGAGGTGCTGGTGCTGGGCAGCAGCCCGGTAGCGCTGGCCTTGGTGGATTTGGCGGGGCGGTTTGGCTTTGGGGTGACAGCCTGCGCGCCGGGGCCGGAACTGGTGGCGTTTGGGGCGGATCAGCGCGGACATGAGGGGTATGCGTTGCCCGCCAGATTGGGGGCAAATTGTTACATCGTGGTGGCGACCCAAGGCAAGGGCGACGAGGCGGCGTTGCGCGGGGCGCTGGCGGTGGACGCAACGTTCACTGCTTTTGTCGGTAGCCGCAAGAAAATGGTGGCACTTCGGGCAAAGCTGGCAGCGGATGTGCCAGCCGCGCGGTTGGAGGCAGTGCAGGCTCCGGCAGGTTTGGATTTAGGGGCGATCACGCCTGACGAGATTGCGCTGTCGATACTGGCCGCGATGGTGCGGCACAGGCGGTTGGGCCAACGTGTGGGAGGTGGGACATGAAACTGTTCTGGACATGGCTTTTGCGCCGCCCCGATGTGCCAGCGGCTGACAAAGCGGCGATACTGGCCTCAATCAAATTTCCCTGCTGTTAAGGATAAACCATGGCGTTGGAACTGAGCGACGAAATTCTGATTTCTGCCCCCCGCGCGCGGGTTTATGCGGCGCTGAATGATCCGCAGATTTTGCAGCAATGCATTCCGGGGTGCGAAGAATTGATCCAGCATTCAGCCACAGACCTGGAGGCAAAGGTCGTGCTGAAAATCGGCCCGGTGAAGGCGCGGTTTGGCGGCAAGGTGACGCTTGATACGGCGGGTGCCCCCGCCGGATTTTCGCTGCGCGGTGAAGGGTCTGGTGGCGTTGCGGGCTTTGCCAAGGGTGGCGCTGTGGTGACGCTGGAGGATTTGGGCGAGGAGACGATGCTGCGTTACACCGCCAGTGCCGATGTGGGCGGCAAGATCGCACAGCTGGGCAGCCGGTTGATTTTGGGCACGGCGCGCAAGCTGGCGGGGAATTTCTTTGAGACATTTGCGGAAGTGATGGTCGCAACAGAAGCAGGGGCAGACTGACAGCAAGCCGACAATGTTCAGGGGAACACTGGTGCACCCGGAGCGATTCGAACGCCCGGCCATCAGATTCGCAGTCTGATGCGGTCGTTGATAATAAAGGATTAATTTTCAGAACAGTGCTTTTGCAGCGCCAGTCAATTCAAGAGGTTACTGATACTGTGCAAACTGCTTGACTGCGCTTGGCTACGTGCACACCGAGAATCTCAGTCACTTTTCGATTTAAATCTGAAGCCAAACAACACGTGAGAACGTCAGTGTAAAAGCTCTACGGAGGGGGCAGGATAGTCCTGCTGGGGCCAGAGTAAAGCGTCGCACCTCACTTAGGCTGCTGCTCACTGGCTGCCCGTAAACTCATTGTTTGCCTTGGGCGAGTCAAAAAGCACCAGAACCCTTCTGGGGGCCCCTGTGAAGCCCTGCAAAATCTTAACGGCATGAAGCCAGGCAACCGTAGCATGACGCCTCCGCTGCGTGGTGTCACCACCCGCTGCGTCGTTTAAATCCAGATATCCCTTCGTTCCGGTGGGTCTTATACCAACGGTCGCTTGGTTTGACTCTGGGGATTCCCAAGCGTGCTGATCTGTGAATCTATGGCCCTCGGAAACATGGGGGTTATGATGGCAGGTA
>JAYSPY010000146.1:0-12905 GCA_043721855.1 Pseudorhodobacter sp. | reverse complement strand
GGGCTGCTGTCGAAGCAATTCCCGATGGATTTGTTCTATTTGACAGAGAGGATCGTCTTTTGACCTGCAATCAACGATACCGCGAAATTTATCCACAATCCGCCCCCGCCATGGTGCCGGGCGCCAAGTTTGAAGACATCTTGCGATATGGCCTGGCACAGGGTCAGCATATGGATGCGGTGGGCCGCGAAGAAGACTGGCTTGCCGAACGCATGGAACAGCACCGCAATCCGGTGGCCCTGCACGAACAACAGCTTAGCGATGGCCGCTGGCTGCGGGCGCATGACCACCCGACGCCGGATGGCGGCCTTGTGGGCCTGCGCGTGGATATTTCAGAGATTAAAAATCAACAGGCAGCATTGGAAACCGCCCGCACCGCAGCAGAGGCCGCAAATCGCGCCAAATCCGCGTTTTTGGCCAATATGAGCCACGAGATACGCACCCCGATGAACGGCGTCGTCGGCATGGCAGAACTGCTGTGCGATACCAATCTTACCGAAGATCAACGCCTGTTTGCCGAAACCATCAGATCATCCGGCGAGGCGCTTTTGGTGATCATCAACGACATCCTGGACTATTCCAAGATCGAGGCAGAACGGTTGACCCTTCACCCGGAACCCTTTGATCTGGAACGCACGATCCACGAAGTTGCGATGCTGCTTCAACCCCGCGCCCGTGCCAAGAGCTTGGATTTGATGATAGATTACGACATGTTTCTACCCACGCGGTATATTGGCGATCCGGGCCGTTTGCGCCAGGTGTTAACGAATTTGGTCGGCAACGCGGTGAAGTTTACGGAAGCCGGGCACGTCTTGATCCGTGTCGTCGGGCTGGAGGTGGAAGAGGGCAGACAACAACTGCATGTCACGGTTGAAGACACCGGTATCGGCATAGAAACCGAACATCTGACGCATGTGTTTGGCGAATTCAACCAGGTTGAAAGCCAAACCAACCGCAAGTTTGAAGGCACCGGGCTTGGCCTTGCCATCACGCAAAAACTGATTGAGCGTATGGGTGGGGCGGTTTGGGTTGACAGCGATTTTGGCAAAGGTTCCAGCTTTGGCTTTCGCCTGACTTTGGATGTGGCCGAAGATGAAGCCTTGTCGCAAGGTCCGATCAACCTGCGTCGTGCGCTGGTGGTCGATGATCAGTTTATCAATCGCACCATTCTGGAACGCCAACTTGTGCCGTGTGGCATTGCCGTTACCTTGTGCCGGTCGGGTGCGGAAGCCTTGGCCATGCTGGAAAAAGACGATGCTTATGATGTGGTGATCACAGACCATGACATGCCGGATATGGACGGCATCACACTGGCACAGGTCATTCAGGCGCGTGGGCTGACCATGCCGATCGTGCTGCTGTCGTCCAATCTGGCGGTGGGGCACAATCAAGACAGCACAGCGAAATTGGCGGCAATTTTGCAAAAACCTGTGCTTAGGTCTGAACTTTACCGCAGTTTGCAAGCCTTGATTGCCCCGGTTCTATCCATTGTCCACGAACCAGCGCCGATTGTCGCCCTGCAAGGGGTGCGGTCAATGCGGGTTTTGGCGGCGGAAGACAACCGCACCAATCAGTTGGTTTTCCGCAAAATGGTCAAGGACTTTGAAATTGACCTGACCTTTGCCAACAACGGCCGTGAAGCAGTGGAACTTTACCAAACTTTCAAGCCGGACATGATTTTCATGGATATCTCGATGCCGGAAATGGATGGGTGCGAGGCCGCGTCTGCCATTCGCGCGTTGGAAGTGGGCGGACAATGGCATGTGCCTATCGTGGCCTTGACCGCACATGCGATGGAGGGCGATTCAGACCGGATTTTTGCATCAGGGATTGATCGCTACATGACGAAGCCCCTGCGCAAAACCGCCATCAGCGGCGCGTTAACCGAGTTTTGCCCAAGCGAGGCCCGCCCCGTTCACCCGATCGAGGCTATGACCGGCACTTAAGCTGCTTCGGCCTCGACAGCCGGGCGCAAAAACACCCAAGCGTCGCCCTTGGAAAGCCCCGCATCATAGCGATACCCGCCGACCGCGAACCCGCGGATATCTTGCGGGTCGGTCAATTGATGGTCCGCAATAAACCGCGCCATGGCACCGCGCGCTTTCTTGGCCCAAAAGCTGATGATCTTGGCCTGGTTGCCACGATCTTCCAGGAAAACCGGCGTGATAACCTGCATTTTTAGCCGCTTACGGTCCACAGCACCAAAGTATTCGGCAGAGGCGCAGTTGATCAAAACCGTCGTTTCCACCTCTGCCGCTTGCGCATTCAGAGCCTTGGCAATTCTATCGCCCCAAAAGGCATACAGATCGGCGCCCTTCGGGTTGGCCATTTTGCTGCCCATTTCCAAACGGTAAGGCTGAATGGCATCCAAAGGCCGCAATGCGCCATAAAGACCCGACAATATCCGCAAATGTGCCTGCGCCCAGCGCAAGGCATCCGGCGACAACGTCGGCGCGTCAAGCCCGGAATACGTATCTCCGGCGAACAAAAACGCAGCCGGCCAGGTTGCACCCGGCATGGGCTTTGCGCGGTACGCCCTGAACCGATCTTGGTTCAACTGCCCAAGCGGTTCGGAAATGTTCATCAGGGCGCAAAGATCGGACGCCGACAGTGCTTTGGCCACCCGTGCCAACCGCGCCGCATCCTTGGCAAAGGCAGGCAAAGTCGGCGCCATGCCACCCGGCACCTCGCGCGCGGTATGGTCTAGTCGTTTGGCGGGGGAAATCACTGTCAGCATCATCACCTCTTGGGCCAAGATTAGCGCAGCCAAAGCCGGCGTCTAGGTCTGCTGCAGAATTTCCAGAAACGCATGCCCGAACCGTTCCAGCTTTTGCGGCCCCAACGCACCGGCGCGGTCCAGATCGGAAAGCGTCGATGGCCGCGTCTCGGCGATTTTGCGCAAACTGGCGGTGGTGCAGCTAAGATGTTTGCCGATGCCGTCATCGCCGCGCGCCAGCCGCAGCTGCTCTGCCTCCAGCAAATCAAACACGACACCGGCATCGCGCCCGGCAAGCCGCATCCGTTGCGGGTGCAAAGGCATCGACGCAGCCCCGGTGATCACTGCCAAAAACAACCCGCCATAGCTTTCCAGCTTTTTCGCCCCGACCCCGGATATTTGCGCCATCTGGTCAAGGTTTGCGGGTTTGCGTTCGGCCATTTCAATCAAGGTCCGGTCGGGAAACACCACATAGGCGGGCACCGATTGCGCCTCGGCCAATGCGCGCCGCTTGGCTTTAAGCGCCGATAAAAGCGGCGCGTCTTCATCCGACACCTGCGATTTCACCTGTCCCACCGGAACCGCCGATGCAATCGTATCGCGGCGCAGGGTTATCGCCGCCTCACCGCGCAAAATCGGCCGCGCGGCATCGGTCATCCGCAACGCGCCGTGCCGTTCGGTATCGGGGCGCACCAGATCCTGGCCCATCATCTGCCGGAACACAGCACCCCAGGCGGGTTTGGAAAGATCCCGCCCTACCGCAAAGGTTGGCAACTGATCATGCCCGCGTTCGCGCACCTTTGGCGTCAAGGTGCCGGTCAGAATATCAATCAGATGCCCCGCGCCAAACCATTCGCCTGTGCGCAAAATCGCCGACAGTGCCTTGCGAACGGCATCTGTTGCATCAAACACATCGGCGGGCCTGTCACACAAATCGCAATGGCCACAAGGGCCAGAGGTTTCGCCAAAATATCCCAGCAATACCTGCCTGCGGCACCGCGTCGCCTCGGCCAGCCCCAACAACGCATTCAGCCGGCCATGGTCTGCGTCTTTGCGATCGGCAGGGGCGGCACCTTCGTCGATCTGACTGCGTCGCAGCCGAATATCTTCGGGGCCATACAGCGTTAACGTCTCGGCTGGCAGTCCATCCCGGCCCGCGCGGCCGATTTCCTGGTAATATCCTTCAACTGATTTGGGCAAATCAGCGTGGGCGACCCAGCGAATATCCGGTTTGTCGATGCCCATGCCAAACGCAATTGTCGCCACCACGATCAGCCCATCTTCCTGCTGAAACCGCACTTCCACACTGCGGCGCATCTCGGGGTCCATGCCGCCGTGGTAAAAACACGCCAAATGCCCCGCCTCGCGCAGCGCCTGCGCCAGCGTTTCGGTTTTCGCCCTTGTGCCGCAATACACAATGCCCGACTGGCCTTTGCGGCCTTGGGCAAACCGCAGGATTTGCGTCCGGGGGTTATCCTTCACCTCGAACATCAGGTGAATATTCGGGCGATCAAAGCCGCGCAAAAACGTCGATGGGGCCACACCATCAAACAGCCGCGTGACGATTTCACCCTGTGTTTCCGCATCCGCCGTGGCGGTAAACGCAGCCAGTGGCACGCCCAGCGCGCGGCGCAAATCGCCAATGCGCAGGTAGTCGGGCCGGAAGTCGTGGCCCCATTGCGACACGCAATGCGCCTCATCCACCGCAATGGCACTAACCCCAATCCGGCGCAGCATTGGCAGGGTGCCCGCCGCCGCCAGCCGTTCAGGTGCGATATACAGCAATTTCATGCGGCCTTCATCAAGGGCGGCAAACACCTCTTCCGTCTCGGCCTCGGTATTGCCCGAGGTCAGCGCTCCCGCCTCGACCCCCGCCGCCCGCAACGCCCGCACCTGGTCGCGCATCAGCGCAATCAGCGGTGAGATAACAACGGTCACCCCGGAACGGCACAGGGCGGGCAGCTGAAAGCACAGGGATTTTCCACCGCCTGTCGGCATGATCGCCAAACAGTTCTGCCCTGCCAAAACCGCATCCACAATTTCTGCCTGACCGGGCCGAAATTCGGAAAACCCAAAGACCGACGCAAGCAATGCGTCAGGCGTGTGCAATGGGGTCAATGAATTCAAGGTATCTATTCCTGCAATCGCAGATTACTGGAAAGAATAAGCGTTGTTCACCAGCACAATACGCAGCGCATATACGGCCAGCAGCACCAAAAGCGGGGCCAAATCCAGCCCGCCCATGTTCGGCAAAACCGATCTGACACGCGCATAAACCGGCTCCAAAAGTCGGTTCAGGCCATTCCAAAGCTGGGCTACCAAGGGTTGCCGAACGTTCAGCACCGAGAAATTGATCAGCCAGCTCATGATGATATGTGCAATGATCACGAACTTTGCCACATCAAGGATCAAAAGCAGAATTTGCAGGATAGAGGTCATTTTGTGCGTCCCGGTACAAGCTGTTGTGCCACAGGTATCGCCAGCCTCCCAAAAGGGCAACCCATTCCGCAGGGTTTCGCTTGACGTCTTGCCCCAGCTAAGGGACGCAGCACCAACCCGGAGGCGCTTATGTATCCCTTTTTTCGCATCGCCAAAGAAATGTGGAAATACCGCCACGCTGCTGCCCTGCCGATTTTGGGCACGCACCGCTCGAGCCATATCTGCTGGCCCTGGGATCTGGACCCATGGAACGAACTGAACAACGGCCGCACGCTGACGCTGTATGATCTGGGTCGCCTGCCTTTGGCGCGCCGCGCGGGCGTAGGCAAAGTGCTGCGCGCCAATCGTTGGGGGCTGACGGTAGCAGGCAACACCATCCGCTACCGCCGCCGGGTGCAGATGTTTGACCGCCTGGATATGGTGTCGCGCTGCATCGGCTGGGACGCGCGTTTTATCTATATGGATCAATCCATGTGGAAGGGGGCCGAATGCACCAGCCATATGATCATCCGGTCGGCCATCGTCGGAAAATCTGGGATTGTGCCGCCAAAACAATTGATCGCGGCCTTGGGGCAAACGGTCGAAAGCCCGGCCTTGCCCGATTGGGTGCAAGCTTGGGTAACGGCGGAAAATGCCCGGCCTTGGCCGCCGCAACGATAGCGCCGCGCTTGCAACTGCGCGCCAATTCAGGCTTGATCGCCAAAACACCAAAGGGCCGGGCAGCATGATCAGCGCAAAGAAACGCATCCTTGGCTGGTATTTTTTCGATTGGGCCAGTCAGCCCTACAGTACCCTTCTTTTGACCTTTATCTTTGGCCCCTATTTCGCCGAGGTTGCCCGTGCGCACTATGCCAGCACCGGGCTTGATGCGCAGGCGGCAGGCGCGGCGGCACAGGCCTATTGGGGCTACGGACTTGCGGCAGCCAGCATAATCGTCGCCGTTCTTGCCCCGATCCTGGGCGCAATCGCCGATGGAACCGGGCGCAGGCTGGTCTGGGTTTGGGTGTTTTCCGCGCTTTACGTGATCGGGTCGTTCGCGCTGTGGTGGCTGGTTCCTGGGCAGGGCAACCTGTTCTGGGCGGTGGCTTTTTTCGGGCTGGGTTTTATCGGCATGGAATTTGCGACCATTTTCACCAATGCCCTGCTGCCCGGTTTGGGCGATCATGATGATATTGGCGGCATATCGGGGTCTGGCTTTGCCTTCGGCTATCTGGGCGGAGTTATAGCGCTTGCGTTGATGCTGACACTGTTTGCAGAAAACGCCAGCACCGGGCTGACCTTGCTGAAAATCAACCCGATACTGGGCCTCGACGCGACCGCCCGCGAAGGAACACGCGCCGTCGGGCCGTTCACCGCCATTTGGTATGTGGTCTTCATGATCCCGTTCTTCCTTTGGGTGAAAGAGCCTGAAACCAAGGCCCGCCCCCTGCGCATCGGTGCCGCATTTGGCAGCCTGTGGGCACTTCTGGCCAGCCTTGTGCACAGGCGCAGCCTGGCTGCTTATCTGGTGTCTTCGCTGTTTTACCGCGATGCGCTGAATGCGCTTTATGGCTTCGGCGGAGTATATGCCAGTGGCGTACTTGGCTGGTCGATCATCCAGATCGGTATCTTCGGGATTGTCGGCGCTATTACCGCCACGCTTGCCAGCTGGCTTGGTGGCAAGGCAGACAGGCGCTTTGGCCCCAAGCCGGTAATTGCCCTGTGCATCGTGATCTTGACACTTGTTTGTACCATTATCGTCGGCATGACGCCCGAAACCCTGTGGGGTGCGCCGCTTGCCCCCGGTAGGGCCGATATAATCTTCTTCGCCTGTGGCGCATTGATCGGCGGTGCAGGCGGTGCTTTGCAAGCCGCATCGCGCACGATGATGGTCCGCCACACGACGCCAGACCGTGCGGCCGAGGCTTTTGGCCTGTTTGCTCTATCCGGCAAGGTGGCCTCGTTCATCTCGCCGTTTCTGATCGCGCTTGCCACCTCGGCCAGCGGATCACAACGCATCGGCATTTCGCCCTTGATCGCGTTGTTCCTGATCGGTCTTATGCTGCTGCTTTGGGTCAGACCGATGGGCGAAAGGGCAAGCCGATGATCCGCAAGCTGGCCGTCATGATTGCGCTGACGTTGGTAGCCCTGCCCGCAGACGCAGAAAGCTTGGCCAACCGCCTGTTTGGCGCAAAGAATGCGCCGTCGCAGCAGGCCCCGGTGCCGATCGGAAGCTATGCGCGCGGATGTGGCGCAGGTATGGTCGAGCTGCCCGATTCCGGCCCAAGCTGGCAGGCGATGCGACTGTCACGGCACCGCAATTTCGGCCAGCCCGTGTTGATCGACTATTTGATCGGCCTTAGCCAAGTGGCGCTACAAGTTGGCTGGGCTGGCCTGTATATCGGCGATATGGGCCAACCGCGCGGCGGGCCAATGACATCGGGCCATGCCAGCCATCAAATCGGGCTGGATGCCGATATCTGGATGCTGCCGCCGCGCCGTCTTGATCTGACAGCCAATGAACGCGAAGACATCAGTTCAATCCCCGTACGGTCCGCTGATCAACGCTCTGTCACCGCAAACTGGACCCCGGCCCACCGCGCCCTGATGCGGGCCGCCGCCCTGGACCCCCGCGTTGATCGGATTTTCGTGGCGGCAGCCGTGAAAATCGAAATGTGCAGAACCGCCACCCGGAAAGATAAGGATTGGCTGCAAAAAATTCGCCCCATTGCCGGGCATGACACGCACTTTCATGTGCGCCTGAAATGCCCCAAAGGGGCAAAGCTGTGTCAGACGCAAAGCCCTACGGTGTCGGTACTATCCAAAGGCGGCGATGGTTGCGATGACACGCTGATGTATTGGGTGACAGATTACCTTGATCCACCCAAACCCACCCAAAAGCCCAAAAAACCTGCCAAACGCGAACGCGGCCCACGCGAGTTTACGATGGCTGATTTGCCAGAACAATGCGCCGCAGTTCTGTCGTCGGATTGATCCTTTGCCTCGTGCTGTCATGGGGGCTGGTTGGCAGCACGAAATCCCCCATGCCGGCAGGGTTTTTGTCCGCCTACCACTGGCAAGGATCGCAGGAATGGTTTGGCGGTTTTTCCGCGTTGAATGTTGATCCCGATGGCATTGGTTTCACCACCGTTACCGACCGGGGATTTTATACATCCGGGCGTTTTACCCGCGATGCGACAGGCGCAATTTCACAAATCGTATCGGCCCCGCTGCGCCAGTTACATGATAAGAACGGCAAGCCTTACGGTGAATTCGCAAGTGATTCCGAAGGCTTGGCAGTAGCATCCGATGGTACCGCCTATGTGTCCTTTGAACGGGTGACCCGAATTGCGCGCTATGCCACCTTAAGTGCCCGCAGTGTGCAGTTGCGAAAGCATCCCGACTTTAAGAAAATGCATATCAATTCATCGCTTGAATCTTTGGCCATTGATGCGGATGGCACGCTGTATACTTTGCCCGAACGGCCATTGAACGACGCACAGTTTTTTGCAGTATACCGATTTGAAAATGATGTCTGGGATCAACCGTTTGTATTGCCCAAGCGCGGCTCTTTTCTTGTCGTCGATGCAGACTTTGGCCCAGATGGCCGGTTTTATGTGCTGGAACGCCAGTTTTACGGCCTTGCTGGATTTGCCAGCCGGGTGCGTCGGTTCAAAATTGGCCCGGAGGGGCTGTCTGAAGAAGAAACTCTTTTTCAGTCTGCCCTGGGTCAGCATGATAACCTGGAAGGCCTGTCCGTCTGGCGCGATGCGGCAGGTTGGCTGCGCCTGACGATGATTTCTGACGACAATCTGCTGATCTTGCAACGCACCGAAATTGTCGAATACCGTGTTCCTGATTGACCCACGGATAACCCGGCGCTAGACGACGCGCCTGCCCCCGCAAGGGGCCAAGTTTCCGCAACCTTGTCAAAACGGACATAGCTATGAAATCCCTGATCCCCGGCATTCTGGCCATGGCGATAATTGTCGTGGCGTCAAACATTCTTGTTAATCATCCACTTGGCGCGTTCCTGACCTATGGCGCGATCACCTACCCGTTCAGTTTTCTGGTCAATGACATCACCAATCGCCTGCAGGGGGTCAGTGCTGCCCGCCGGGTGGTCTTGGTGGGTTTTCTTGTTGGATTGGTATGCTCTGTCATTGGCACACAGATCGTGGGTGAATTTGGCCCCTTGGTTACATTGCGGGTGGCAATTGCATCGGGTGTCGCGTTTTTGATCGGGCAGTTGCTGGACATAACGATATTTGACCGTTTGCGTCGTGCAGCATGGTGGCGCGCGCCGCTGGTTTCCACCTTGGTGGGGTCAACGGCAGACACTGCTATTTTCTTCACCATCGCCTTTTCTGCATCGCTCAGTTTTCTGGACCCCGGCACCGATGTGTCCTGGGCAACCGAACCCGGCGCATTATTGGGCATCGGGCCGGTTGTGCCGTTCTGGATATCGCTTGCGGTGGCGGATTGGTGTGTCAAATTCGCAATAGCCGTGTTCGGACTTTTGCCATTTCGCCTCTATGTCGCCAAAATGGCAGCACCCATCGCGTAAAACCTTTTGACAAACACAAAATCTGTGCCACCCTTTGGAAATCGGCAACCATTTTGAAAGGAGGTGATCCAGTGTCTAGAGTGATGTTGGAGACTTGCGTCGGGACAGTCATGAGGGGTGTCTTCTAGAAGCAATCTTCTTAAAGACAGACCACTGATTGGATTTGAAGCCTAACTGGCCCATCTCCTAAGATCTCGGAAAGGGTTGCCGTAACTGGTGACCCTTTCTCTTTTGGGACTGCACGTTCCCTTGTCAGTTGCTTCAACGTCGCCAAGTGACTGCCGTTCATGATGCAGAATTGTAGATGCCAAAGTCTCAAACTGGGCTGCTAAAAAGCTTTTCAGACGCGTCACTGTTGGATTGATCTGCGGGTTTTCTGCATAAAGCAGGCCCGGACGCCGATCCTTACTGCCCCGGCCTTGCCCGCCCGAAAGCTTTGCACCGCCCGGGATGCCGCTTCAGACGCCTGCAAGATGCGCCTGCCTTCATCCGCCAGCCTGAGGCAAAGTTCGCTTGGTTGCAGCGGGCGCTTTGCGGGGTGGACCAGCTTGCTGCCAAGCCGCGCCTTCATTGCGGCGACGATCCGGGATAGCGCGGGCTGCGATTTTGCAAGGCGTGCAGCCCCGTCGGTCAAACCGCCGCTGTCAACGCTGGCCGCCAGAATTTCCAACTGTTTCGGGTCGATCTGCATATCATCAAGTTGCATAATTTCACAAATTTCCGATCAAGTTGCATTTTGATCCTGTCTACGCTGGGCATTGGGGGATGGATGACCGATTTTCAAACTGAATTTACACTGCGCTTTGCCCCGATGCGGGTGCGTTTTGGCGTGCGCGCCGTCAAGGCTGACGCCGTGGTGTCACTTGGTGGTGGATCAACTACGGGCCTTGGCAAAGCCATTGCCTTGCAGACAGACCTGCCGCAGATCGTGGTGCCTACGACCTGTGCCGGGTCCGAAGCCATGGCGATTTTGGGTCAGACCGATGGCGGCCATAAAACAACGATCACCGATCCAAGGGTGCAGCCGGAGGGGATCATTCATGATCCTGCCCTTCTGGCGACCCTGCCAATTGCGCTGACGGTGACATCCGGTCGCAACGCAATCGCCCACGCCGCAGAGGCACTTCATGTCCGTGATCGCAATCCGGTCAGCACTGCCCTTGCGGTTGCGGCGCGGGCTTGTGTTGGGTCAAGTGGGCATGAGCCTGCACCACAAACTGTGCCATGTGCTTTGCGGCACCACTACCTGCCGGGACCGCTTACTTATCACATCCCTGACAGGCATGTCTGCCAAGGATCTGGGGGCAACCCATGTTTCCGAAACAGGCAAACCATGGATGTCAACGCTGGGCTTTTCCCATGCGATTTTCGAGGTGGGGCTTGATGCTGTCAAACGGGCAACCGATCTGACCGACAGCGCGTCGATCATGAGGGCGATCATCGCGACGGATCTGCAAACCATCTCGGCCCGGTCAACTGGAAAAACGGCCGGGTCAAGAACGTGACCAAAACCCCAATCGCGGGCGGCCAGTGGCAGCGCGTTGATGGCAGGCTGGAATTGTAAATCGTCAACAACAACCAAAACCCGCAACTACCTGTGACGGGTGAAATGAAACCTCTATCCTAAAACCACAAGCCGGGGTTACAGACACCCCGTCCCATCTGGGTTGATGCATGTCGCTATTATCATTAGAAAATCTGTCTAAAAGCTATGGCGCGCTGAAGGTGACCGATGGCGTATCATTTGCCGTTGCATCGGGAAAGATTGTCGGCATCCTTGGCCCGAATGGCGCGGGCAAAACAACGCTGTTTAACCTGGTCGCGGAGTCGGTGAAACCCAATGCAGGCCGCGTTCTGTTCAAGGGGCAGGATATCAGCGCCATAGACGCATCGGCGCGTTGTCGCATGGGCATTTCGCGCAGTTTTCAAATTCCAAACCCGTTCAATGGCGTGACTGTGTTTGAAAACATCCTTGTCGGCGCCACGTTCGGGCGCCCCGCATCCATCGCACCCGAAGCGCGCACAGCCGAGGTGTTGCGCCTGACTGGCCTTTCGCGGCGCACCAATGACCGGGCTGGAGCACTAACCCTGCAGGAACGCAAACGGCGGGAAATGGCGCGCGCATTGCCACTGATCCTGCGCTTTTGTTGTTGGATGAAATCGCGGGCGGTCTGGACAGAACGGGAATGTCAAAGCCTGCTGGGTGGCATCCGCGAAGTACACTCCACCGGCGTCATGCGGCTGGTTAATATCGCCCATGGCGATTTGATCGTGCTGGCCGCGTCTGTGGCAATGGGGGTGGTAAAATTTACTGGCCTGCACCCGCTGCTGGCATTGATCATCGTGGTGCCGCTGCTGGCCGTCTTTGGTTACAGGCTGCAGCGTCTGATCCTGAACCGAACCTTGGGCCATGATCTGCTGCCACCGCCGTTGCCGTGATCGCGGGCCTGCAATATTTGTTTTACCATACTGCCTTGGGGCGCGCCTTTCGCGCCAAGTCAGATGATGCCGAAATCGCAGAACTGATGCGGCTGTGTTTGGGCGTCATGGGGATTGCCGGCGTTTTTTTGCTATTCGGTCGAACTTCGATCCGTTCATGGGGCCCGGTCGTCTTACTTTTGGGTTCGAGGCGGTGATTATCGGCGGCCTTGGCAATCTGTGGGGCACGCTTGTGGGCGGTGTGATCCTTGGCGTAGCATAGGGGCTTGGCGCGGCGATTGACCCCGGCTGGCAAATTTTGGCGGGCACCTGGCCGTATTGGTGATCCTTGCCATCAAACCGCGCGGCCTTGTTCCAAGGGTGGATGGATGACCGATTTCAGCCTTTCCCGTTCCAACCGTGCCAGCCGCATCGCGGCAGCCTTCGCGCTTGTTTTATTGGCCGTGATGATTGCGGCTTCGTGGTGAGCATCATCTTCCTTCCTGCATCTTGCAGGGGAATTTGCAGTATATCTGGCGCTGGCTACAGTGTGGAACCTGCGCGCGGGGTCTGCGGGCCTCGTGTCGGTTGGCCAACAGGCCTATGTCGGTTTGGGAGGCTATCTTAGCTTCACTACTGCCCTGTTTTTGGGCTTTCACCCATTACTGGCCGTTCCGCTGGGGGGTGTTTCGGCCGTCATCGTCATCCTGGTAGCGTCGGTGGTGTTTCGCCTGATCGCAGCCCCAAGCCACCGTGTCAGGCGGCGGGTCCGGAATCGGCCTGCCC
>JAYSPY010000145.1:0-38765 GCA_043721855.1 Pseudorhodobacter sp. | reverse complement strand
CGGCGGAAATGCGTGCAGCGGGTTGCATCACATTACCCGGTAATTCGGGCTTTCGCGGGTGATCTGCACATCGTGGACATGGCTTTCCTTCAGCCCTGCCCCGGTTATGCGCACGAAGGTGCAGCTTGACTGCATATCGGCAATGGTGGCGTTGCCGGTATAGCCCATCGCGGCGCGCAGGCCGCCGACCAGTTGATGCACCACAGCTGCCGCAGATCCTTTATAGGGCACTTGCCCTTCGATCCCTTCCGGCACCAGTTTGTCGGAGGCAGCATCTTTTTGGAAATACCTGTCTGCCGATCCGCGCGCCATCGCACCAAGCGACCCCATGCCACGATAGCTTTTGAAGCTGCGCCCCTGATACAGGATCACTTCGCCGGGGGACTCGTCGGTTCCTGCAATGGCCGATCCGACCATGGCGCAAGATGCACCCGCCGCGATGGCCTTGGCAAAATCGCCCGAATACTTGATCCCGCCGTCGGCAATCACCGGAATATCACCGGCAGCGCCCGCTGCATCCATGATTGCTGTCAGTTGCGGCACGCCAACGCCCGCGACGATGCGGGTTGTGCAGATAGACCCCGGCCCGATTCCGACCTTGATCGCATCCGCGCCCGCATCAATCAGCGCGCGGGTGGCCGACGCGGTGGCCACATTGCCCGCCACCACCTGCACGGCGTTTGACAGCGCCTTGATGCGTTCCACCGCCCGCGCCACCCCTTCGGAATGGCCGTGGGCAGTGTCGATCACCACCATGTCAACCCCAGCCTCGATCAGCGCGCGAGACCGTTCAAACCCGGCATCGCCCACGGTTGAAGCGGCAGCCACGCGAAGGCGACCCAGCGCATCTTTGCAAGCATGGGGATTCAAAACGGATTGTTCGGTGTCTTTCAGCGTCAAAAGCCCGGTCAATTTGCCCGCGCCATCGGTGATCAGCAGCTTTTCTATACGTCGCGCTTTCATCAGGGAAATTGCGCTGTCGCGGTCTGCCGGTTCGTGCAGAATCGCCAGATTATTGGTGGTCATCATCACCGATACCGGCGTGCGGTCATCGGACGCAAAACGCATGTCGCGGTTGGTCACGATGCCCACCACGCGGCCCATCTCGTCCACCACCGGGAAGCCTGTCACATTATAGCGGTCTTGCAGCGCTTTTGCATCGGCCAGCGTCTGGTTCGGTGTCAGGGTGATCGGCGCATAGACGATGCCAGATTCGAACCGCTTCACACGGCGGACCTCGTTGGCTTGTGCTTCAAGATCCAGATTACGGTGAATAACGCCAATGCCGCCCGCCTGCGCCATGGCAATCGCCATCCGCGCCTCGGTGACGGTATCCATCGCGGATGACAGCAAGGGGATGTTCATACGAATGGATTTGGTGACGAAAGTCGAGGTATCGGCCATGGCTGGCAGCACGGAACTGGCAGCGGGAACAAGCAATACATCATCGAAGGTCAAAGCCTCGCGAATCTCCATGGCGGTCTCCTTGGAAGGGTTCGTTTGGCGGTTCCCTGTTTCACGGGCGGACCCGATTGGCAAGGGAAATAGCGGGCTTGCATCAAAGCCTTCGCCGTGATGAGCATGACAAAATCGACGGGGATGCACATGCGCGTAGCGATCATCGAAAACACGGGCGTCACCCATCACGGCCAGGTTGGCGTCGCGTTGAACGAGGCTGGTGCGCGGGTCGATATCTACCGCCCATATGACGGCCAAGCTTTGCCTGGGCTGGCGGACGGGCACGATGCACTTGTCGTGTTTGGCGGCGAACAAACTGCTGTGGACGACGACACCCACCCCTACCTACCGGCGCTTGCCAGCCTGATGCGCGATTTCACGGATCAGGGGCGCGCGGTGTTGGGTATTTGCCTTGGCAGCCAGATTTTGGCGCGGGCCTACGGCGCTGCAAACCATTTGGGCACAGCGCCGGAGTTTGGCTGGTGCGATGTGGCGCTAACCGACGAAGGCCGCCAAGATCCGGTTTTGGGTGGGCTGGACGCAAGCTTTCCGATCTTTGAATTTCACACCGATACGTTCAGCCTGCCCCAGAGCGCCGTGCATCTGGCGCAGACCGAAACAGCACCGAACCAAGCTTTCCGCATTGGCCGCGCCACGTATGGCACGCAATTTCATTTCGAGGCAAACCGCAGTGTTGTCGCCGACTGGACCCGCGAATTTCCCGGCATCGTCGAGGCGCGTCACCCCGGATGGGTGGGCGATCACCCGGTTCTTGCCAATACGCGCGGCGCTACGTCAGACGCCGCCGGGTTGGTGATTGCGCGGGCTTGGGTGGCGCTGATATAGGCAAGGCTCCTTGCCCTACAAGTTGAAATCGGATGCGGAAAGGCTGTGCAGCCGCTCAAGCTTGATGGTGACATCGGCCACCTTGTCGCCATTAAAATCTGCCATCACCAAAGTATCACCGTTTCGCGTGATAACCTGCAGCGAACCACCGCCACCGTCGAAGGCACCTGTTGCAGCAAACCTGAAACGCCTGATTGCCTGTGCGGTTGGCATTCGCGTCAATCAAACCGAGGTGTATCTGGTCGATGCTGTTCTCATAATCTTCGATCTTATCCAAAATCGCAAATGTCACACCATTTTCAGTGGCATTTTTGCATTGAAACACGTCTGCACCCAGCCCACCGAACATGGAATCCGCCCCCTGCCCACCCCAAAGCGTATCTTTGCCGTCACCCCCCAAAAGCGTGTCATTTCCCAAACCGCCGATGAGGCGATCTTCATCGCCATAGCCCAGAAGTTCATCATTGCCCGTCTCGCCCCACTGTCGGTCACGCTCTGCACCATCAAAGAAATGGTCATCGCCATCGCCACCATAAAGCGTGTCGTTGCCTTGATCACCTGTCAGGTAATCATTGCCGCCATTGCCATATAGCAGGTCATTTGCGCTAAAACCTTCAATCGTGTCATTGCCGCCTGCGCCAATTAACCTATCTGGCCGAATGGTGCCAAAAAGCGTTTGGTCCGGCTCGACTACGTCTATTCCGGCCAGTGGTGGCGCGACAAACCCTTGGGCCAGCGGCAAAGTTCCGGCCAGCACGGTGCCATCGCCCGCTGATGCGTCGGTCAACAAGGCACCCTTTTGATATCACTGCCCTTGTCATAACCAAGCGCTTGCCCTTCAGCGAAGGGCAAATCAGAAAATTTCATGGTTTGGCCGGACGGCGACCAATAGAAATTGTCGTGCACTGTGCCCGGCGCCACAAACCCTGGGTTCAGTTCAACCGTGTGATCCGAGATGTCAGTGTCGCCCAGTGCCACGCGGTCTGTGCCCGACCAGATGTAGATCGACCCGCCATCCGAAGTTTGCTGCATCGTGCGCAGGATCGCGTTGTGTTCGATGAAATTGTTACCCGACATCACGCTTTGCTTGGAATGATCCACCCGCATCCCCATGCGCGGCACGTCGCGGAGCAGGTTGCGGGCAATGAGGGTATCGCGGGTCTGGTCCATCTGGATGGCGGCTGGAAAGGCGCAGGCTTCATTTGTCCAGCGGATATCATTGGCGCTGACGGTTGAACCGCCTGTCTTGTAATCCAGATTGACGGCCGCCCCCAAGGTGTGGGTGATCGTGTTCTGGGTGATGCCGTTGGTGACGGGGATGCCCGTACTGCGCACGGTAGCCACACCGGACCCGATATTGCCATCTTCGCCGGCTGTGGTCGCGGCATCGGCGAAGGTCAGGCCGGAGAGCGTGATCCGGGCCGCATCCACAATATCAAGGATACTGTGCAATCCGGACGCCCCAACCCCGGTGCCATCAAATCCCGGCGGGGCTTTGTAATCCACGGTTTGGGTGGCGGTATCAAACCACCCTTCACCCGGCTGATCGAGGTGAACCTTGCTATCCTCGACATGATATCGGCTTGATGCGCCGGTTTTGAAAGACACCGGTTCGTCAAAGGTCATCACACCCCTTGCAGTATCCAACGCTGTGATGGTGCGGG
This sequence comes from Pseudorhodobacter sp., assembly GCA_043721855.1. Lineage (GTDB taxonomy): Bacteria > Pseudomonadota > Alphaproteobacteria > Rhodobacterales > Rhodobacteraceae > JACMNW01. Next base: position 34,797 of record JAYSPY010000145.1, on the reverse strand, counting down.
TATTGCTGGCCCAGCTGGCGTCAGCGAAGAAATGCACCTTCATGCCAACCGCGATTCTGCCGCCTGCCAGATCGGCGGGACCATCGGCCATCCGGGCAACCGGGTCGACGCCGGCAGGCGGCGCTTTGGCCCAAGGCAAGCCGCCTTTGACCGGATCTTCTGGCACTGCGTCGGGATCCCGCGACACAGCGCAGGCTCGCCTCGTTCACCGGGTTCAGCGGCGACCAGAAACTGACGTTTTGGCGACCTTCAACAAAATAATAGGGTTGATCTTGATGCCAGGGCGTGGATTTTGAGGTGCCGGGTTCCTTGACCAACACATGGTCATGGAACAATTGCACACGGTTGGACCGCATCAGTTTGGCGGCCACATCGGCGGCGTCTGACTGCCGGATCACCGTCTCGAATTCAGGGATGCGGGTCCAGTTGCAATAATCGTCAAAAAACCGCCCGCCCTCACCCGGTTTCAGATTTTCGGCGGCATATTCTGACGGATTGGCCAGATTGCGGTCAATCCCTGCACGCAAGGTATCCACCCAGTTGGCCCATAGGCCCTTGATCAGCACAGCACCGTCGCGCTGATAGGCGGTGATCATGTATTGGAAATTTCAACCATGCCGCGCCTATGCTGATCAACCACCCTTCGGACAGCCTAAATCAGCGACCCAAGGCCCAACCGCCAATCAGCGACAAAAACTTCAGGTTTGGCGACCGCATCAGCCGCCAAACCCGATGCGCGTTAGCCCTTGTCACCCTTGCCTTTATCGGCAGCCGCGGCAAACCGCGCGCCCATCGAGGCGCCCGCTGCGGGGGCAGCCCCCGCGCCGGGCTTGGTTTTGTCTTTTTTGGGCTTTTTCACTTCTTTGTTTGAACGCATCTGGCCTTTTGCCATGGCTTTCGCTCCCTCTGGTCAGCACTTGAAAATCCATATTATCGGTCTGCGCCTGCACAGGCCGACTGTCAAGTTTGGCTCAGCGGTAGAGCAAAGACTTGCCTTTGGTGAACAGGTGGATCTTATTCGGGTCGGCGCCCAAATTTACAATCTTGCGGCGCAGATCGGAATGGATGCCGGGTAATTTGGCCACGACTTGTGCATTCTCGCCCTGCCGTTTGAAATAAAGCAAGGTGACTTCGCCAAGCGCTTCGGTAATCTCGACCTCGCCGGTAAAGATTGCGTCGCCCGCAGTTTCCAGAAAATCCTCTGGCCGCACGCCAAGCCGCACGCGGATGCCTTTATCCGCTGGCGTGGTCGGAATGGCCGCCCGCGCGATGCCGCCATTGTCCAGCTTGACCACCGTTTCCGGGCCGGTTTCTGTGACGACACCGTCCATCAGGTTCATCGCAGGTGAGCCGATAAATTGCGCCACAAATTCGTTTTCGGGGCGTTCATACAGTTCCAGCGGCGATCCGACCTGACTGATGCCACCGCCTGCCAGAACCACAATCCGTGTGGCCAGCGTCATCGCTTCAACCTGATCATGCGTCACATAGATCATCGTGCGGTCCGGCATCGCTTCTTTCAGTTGTGCGATTTCCAGACGGGTGGCCACGCGCAAAGCGGCATCAAGGTTTGATAGGGGTTCGTCAAACAGATACACCTTGGGGTCGCGAACGATGGACCGGCCGATGGCCACACGTTGGCGTTGCCCACCCGACAGCGCCTTTGGCAGACGGTCCAGATAGGGCGTCAGCTGCAGAATACGTGCAGCTTTGTCGATGGCCGCCGAAATCTCGGCCGCCGATTTTTTGGCAATTTTCAACGCAAACGACATGTTGTCGCGCACCGTCATATGCGGATAAAGCGCGTAGGACTGGAATACCATCGCAATGCCGCGCTGTGCGGGGGGCACGTCGTTCACCACCTGTTTGTCAATTTCCAACGTGCCGCCGGTGATGCGCTCTAACCCGGCGATCATGCGCAAAAGCGTGGATTTGCCACAACCCGAAGGGCCAACAAACACGATCAATTCACCGCGTTTGATATCGAGGTTGATGTTCGACAGAACCTTCACCTCGCCGTAAGCTTTTTCAACATTGGTCAGCTTCAGGTCAGCCATCTGGTTCCCCTCCCGTCAGTTTTCAAGTGCAAGACAAAACTGCCATGGCCCGAGGGTCATGTGTTTGTCGGCTGGAATAAGTTGTCCACCGATATCCGTGCCAATCGCCCGCCATGTGCCTGACGGCAGATCAATTTCTGTGGTGCTGTCACCCAGGTTGAAGGCGCACAAGATTGTCTCTTGGCCATTGCGCTGAAACAGGGCCAAATCGCCATGTGCGGTGGGTTGGGTCATCTCGCCATGGCGCAACACGGAATGCGCGCGGCGCAGGGCGAGTGCGCGTGTATAATGGTGCAGCATCGAGTTCGTGTCAGCCGCCTGCGCTGTGACCGACAGTTTCAACAGCGATGACGTCACAGGCAGCCAAGGGTTGCCAGTTGAAAAGCCGCCGTTGCTGTTATCGGTATCCCAGATCATCGGGGTGCGGCATCCATCGCGCCCCTTGAACTCTGGCCAGAACTGAATGCCGTAGGGGTCTTGCAAGTCTTCAAACGCAATTTCGGCTTCGGGCAGACCCAGTTCTTCGCCCTGATACAGGCAGATTGATCCGCGCAGGCACATCAGCAGCGCCGCATAGGTTCTGGCGGCATTCTCCGACAGGTTCCACCGCGTGACATGGCGCACGGTATCGTGGTTGGAATAGGCCCAGCACGGCCACGCATCCGGTGCGGCGCGTGCCATGCGCGCGAAGGTTTCTTCCAGCAGGCCCGCGGTCAACCGCGAAGGCTGCAGCATCTCGAACGGGTAACACATCTGCACCTTGTCGCCGCCCGATGTGTATTCGGCCATGATCTCAAGGCCCCGTTGCGCATCGCCCACTTCGCCAACGGCGGCGGCACTGTAGGGCGCAAGCACGGCACGGAATTTGCGCAGAAATTCCAGATTTTCAGGTTGGTTCTTATCAAAGATATGCAGCTGGTGATTATAGGGGTTCACACTTGGGGCGATGCTGTCATTGCGCAGCGCTTTTGGCAAAGACGGGTTGTCGCGCAAATACTTGTCGTGGACGTAGAAGTTGATGGTATCCAGCCGAAAGCCATCCACCCCGCGCTTCAGCCAAAACCGCGCGACATCCAGCAGCGCATCCTGCACGGCGTCGCAATGAAAATTCAGGTCCGGCTGCGAGGTCAGAAAGTTGTGCAGATAATACTGCTCGCGCCCGCCATGCCATGCCCAGGACGACCCACCAAAGACCGACAGCCAGTTGTTGGGCGGCGTTCCATCGGGTTTGGGTTCGGCCCAAACAAACCAATCCGCCTTTGGATTGCTGCGATCCTTGCGCGATTCGACAAACCAGGGATGTTGATCCGACGTGTGCGACAACACCAGATCAATCATCACCCGCAGACCCAGATCGTGCGCCTTAGCAATTACAGCGTCGAAATCGACAAGCGTGCCAAACATCGGGTCGACATCACAGTAATCGGACACGTCATAGCCAAAGTCTTTCATCGGCGACGTAAAAAACGGGCTGATCCAGACCGCATCGGCCCCAAGACTGGCGATATGCGGCAGGCGCTGCACAATGCCCGCGAGATCGCCGACCCCGTCGCCGTCACTGTCTTGATAGCTGCGCGGGTAGATCTGATAGATCACCGCCCCGCGCCACCAGTCAGGATCATTGGCCAAAACGGCTTTGCTACCCGGTTGCATCATGTTCACTTGACTGACCCTGACAACAAGCCGCGCACGAGGAACCGTTGCAGGCCAAAGAACACGATCAACGGTACCGCTATCGACACGAAGGCTGATCCGGACAGGATCTCCCAATCGCCGCCGCGCGACCCCATCAGGTTGACCAGGCTTCCGGTCAGCACCAACTGATCATCGCCGGTGCCAAGGAAAACCAATGCGACCAACAGATCGTTCCATGTCCACAGGAACTGAAAGATCGCAAACGATGCCAGTGCCGGGAAGGAAAGCGGCAACACGATACGGGTGAAAATCTGGAAATCCGATGCACCATCAACCTTTGCGTTCTCGATAATATCCTTGGGCAATCCGACCATGTAATTTCGCAGCAGGTAAATCGCCAAGGGCAGGCCAAACCCGGTATGCGCCATCCATATGCCCAGATACCCTTTGCCAATGCCAATCGCGTTGTGAAATTGCAACAGCGGGATCAGCGCCAGTTGCAACGGCACCACCAACAGACCCACCACGGCCGCCACCAGCAAGGCCCGCCCCGGAAAATCCATCCATGCCAGCGCGTAAGCCGCAAATGCCGCAATCAGGATCGGGATCAGCGTCGCCGGAATAGCCACCGTCATGGTGTTCAGAAATGCTTGGCCCACCGATTGCCCTGCGGACGGATTGAACAAGATATTGCGATAATTGTTTACCGTGAATTCCGGCGGTGTGGTCGCGGTCGCAAAAATCCGCGGTGGGCGTGCGTCTGCCATCGTTTCAGGCGAAGACAAGATATAGCTGCCATCCGCTTGCACGGTTAGTGTTTGGCCACCGTCCAAAGTCGCCACCTCACCAGCGGCATATTTGGTTGTGTCCTTCGAGCTTGTGCCCCAGCGGCTGACCGCTGTTCCGGCATTTGCAAACATCTTGCCCTCGATGGCAAAGCCGCCATCCTTTGCCGCCTCAGTCCCTTCAACCCGAACGGCAGGCAGTTGCTGTTCCTGCGTTGTCAAAGCGCGCCACCAGCCGGAGGTTGAAATTTGATCGCCCGTGCGAAACGACGAAACCAACAATCCAAAGGTCGGGAACACCCAAAGCGCCACCAGCAAAATGACCGAGATATGCACGGCCCATGTCAAAGAGGATTTTGTACCCGCGATATTATCCATGTCCGTGTCCCCTCAGCGCATTTCTTTGCGGGCGTTGTAGACGTTCCAGATCAGGATGGGCGATACCAGCAGCATGATGATCATCGCACTGGCCGACCCCACGCCCCAATCATTGGCGCGGAACAACTTGTCGAACATGTAGTTTGCCAGAACCTGGGTTTCCCACTGACCGTTGGTCATCGCCAAAACGATATCGAACACCTTCAGCACGGTGATGGTGATCGTAGTCCAGACCACCACAATCGTGCCCATGATCTGGGGAATTTTGATCTGGAAGAACACTTCAAACGGGCTGGCACCATCCAAGATTGCGGCCTCGATGGTTTCTTCCGGCACACCGCGCAAAGCACCTGAGATAATCACCATAGCAAAACCGGTTTGTATCCAGACCAGCACAATCATAAGAAAAAAGTTGTTCCAAAACGGAATGGTCAGCCAGGTTTGTGCTTTACCATAGGTCAAATCAGCGGTGAAAATGCCCACTACCCAAGTCAGCAGCGTATAGGCCAGCCACGCCCCAATCGCGATGGCAATCACGCGGCCAGCCTTGGCCCAAAGATTGCCACCAGCCCCCTGCAACAGCGGGCGCCCCAGCAACCACAGCACCCAAACGATGCCAAGCGCCAACGCACCGATGGTGATTGCGGGCAGCACCTTGACCACCAGAACCGACCAGAACCCACCGCCCAGTTTCAGCCAAAGCGCGTTCAACAAGCCGATCTGCGCCTGATCAATCGGGCGGGTGTCGTAAATCAGTTTCCAGATCACCGAGGCGCCGACAAACGAAATCGCCATCGGCATGAAAATCAGCGATTTTGCGATATTTCCCCACCAGATGCGGTCGGTCAACTGCGCCGCAAGCACGCCAAACGCGGTCGACATCGCGGGCACCACGATCAGCCAGATCATATTATTTTTCATGGATTCCCAGAATTTACTTTCGGTAAACATCTGCGAATAATTGGCGAGCCCTACAAACTCACGGGTGTTGCCGGGCGCATCTTGGGTCAAGGACAGCCACGCCGTCGCAAACACCGGATAGGCCAGATACAGGCCAAGCAAGGCAAGGGCGGGAAACAAAAACAGCCAGGGCCGAACCATATTGCCGCGCGTGATGTTGCGGCCGATGTTTGGTCCGCTTAGCGGGAAGACAACCTTGTCAAGAAACAGGTTGGACAAGAAAAAATAAGCTATGCATCCGCCCACACCGAAAACAATCGTCAGCACAGCCTGAATTGCCGGATTCATTTGCCCCTCCCAAGACCTGAACCGAAATCGTGCAGGCAGGCGCGATAAATAGTCCGCGCCTGCCCGGTCAGTTCACGCTTACTTAGGCCAGCCTGCTTCGATGCCGTCCGCCACTTCCTGGGCCGACTTGCCACCGACATAGTCCACCATGCCGGTCCAGAATGTCCCCGCGCCGACCGCAGGGTTCATCAGGTCCGACCCGTCGAACCGGAAGGTCGTGGCGTTCAGCAGAATTTCACCCTGCTTTTTAGCTGCAGCAGACCCGTACAGTTCTACATTCGCCGACTTCAGAGGCGTCAGGAAGCCTGACCCCGCCATCCAGATTTCATGCGCGATTGGCGTCTTCAGCCATTCGATGAACGCACGAGCACCTTCGCCATCCTTGGTGATGAAGGCAAGCGTGCCTGCACCCAGAACCGGCTTGCCAAGATCTTTGCCCGCATAGGCCGGCATGTAGAAGAAATCAGCATCGGTGCCCAGTTTGGTGCCTTCTGGGAAGAAGGACGGAATGAACGACGCCTGATGGTGCATGTAGCACTGTGGCGGTGATGAGAACAGACCTTTGGGGCTGTCGCGGAAGTCGGTGGACGCCACAGCACCGGCACCGCCAGCGACGTTTGCATCCGTCTTTGCAAAGTAGCCGAATTCCTCGATCGCAGCCACCACTTCGGGGGAATTGAACGGGATCTCGTGCTTGTACCACTTGTCGTAAACCTCCGGCGACTGCGTGCGCAGCATCATGTCTTCGACCCAGTCGGTTGCTGGCCAGCCAGTTGCCCCGCCTGAACCCAGACCAATGCACCAAGGCGTGCCACCATCCGCGACGATCTTTTCGGTCAGCGCCTTCAGATCTTCCATGGATTCGGGAATTTTATAGCCCGCGTCAGCGAAGTTATCGGGCGAATACCAGACCAGCGATTTCACGTCGATCTTGTAGGGGAACGCATACAACGCTGGCGTGCCGTCTGCACCTTTGTAGGTGCCAAGGCTAACCCAGCTTTCACCTGCCGCATAGTTCTCCTGCAACCAAGATTTGGTGTCATCACCAAGCGGGGCGATGAACCCTTTGGATGCCAGCTCGCCGATGATGCCCGGTTGTGGCAGAATTGATATATCAGGCGGGCTGCCTGCCTGCGTATCAATGACTATCTGCTGTTCGTAGTTTTCTGACGACGAATAGCTTACAGCTACGCCAGACGCTGCGGTGAAATAGGCCGCCATCGTTTCAAACAGAACCTGGTCTTCGGCACGCCAGGGACCAAAAACCGTGATCGACTGGCCATCAAGATTGGTAGCCTCGTCATAAGCTTTGTAGCTGTCCCAGTTGAAAGCGCCTTCGCCGACTGGGAACTTCAGGTCTTGCGCAAATGCACCGCCCGCAACCATTGCAAGCGCTGTCGTGCCTGCCAAAAGTTTGAAATTCATTCATAATCCTCCCGATTATTCCGCCCTGCGACGGTTTGCGTCCCAAGCGGGTTCAGAATCAATTCCAAACCGCTTTGGATGCAGGACTTTTGCCGATCACCCTGATCAAGTCAATCTAAAGCAGCGCCACGTTCCACAAATTGGCCAAATTCGAAACAACTCTGCCCGCGGAAACGATTAAGTAATCCGTCAATGTCGTTTGACCTGCAGGGGCATGCTGGCTAGTGTCGAATTCGATTGAAACCGTTTTGGAAGCTTTTCCGCGATGAATCTGAAAGAGCTGGCAACGAACCTTGGCTTGTCGCCAACGACTGTCAGTCGGGCGCTGAATGGCTATCCTGAAGTCAACGAAATCACCCGCGAACGGGTGGTGGCGGCGGCCAAACGGCACAGCTACCTTCCCAATACCCGCGCGATCCGGCTGGCAACCGGTCGTGCCATGGCAGTGGGCCATGTCATCCCGATTGCGACCAAACATGAAATTGTGAACCCGGTCTTTGCCGATTTCATCGCGGGCGCAGGCGAAACTTATTCCCGCAACGGCTATGATATGGTGCTGTCGGTGGTGCCCGATGACCAGGAAACCCAAGCCTACCGCGATCTGCAATCGCGCGGCACGGTGGACGGTATCATTGTGCATGCCCCGCGGCTGGATGATCCGCGCATTGCGCTGTTGCGCGAGGTCGGCCTGCCCTTTGTCGTGCATGGCCGTGCAACCGGCACGAAAGATGCCTATTCATGGCTGGATGTGAACAACCGGCGCGCCTTTCAACGTGCGACTGAATTTTTGCTGGATTTGGGTCACCGCCGCATCGGCTTGATCAACGGCCTTGAATACATGGATTTCGCCATTCGCAGGCGGACGGGGTATGTCGATGCCCTGGTTGCGCGCGGCATCCAACCCGATCCTGATTTGATGTTTTCGGACGAGATGACGGAAGGCCGGGGCTACCGCGCCGCCATTGAAATGCTCAAACAGCGCGACAAGCCAACGGCGTTTCTGGTGTCGTCGATGATTTCGGCGCTTGGCGTGCGCCGCGCGCTGGATGAGTTGGGTCTGAAGCCGGGCCGCGATGTGTCGATTATCATCCACGATGATGAACTCAGCTACCTGCGCAATGGCGACGACGTGCCAATTTATACCGCCACCCGGTCGTCGGTGCGCGAAGCCGGGCGGCAAACGGCCGAAATGGTACTTGATCTGATCGCCAATCCCGGAAAACCACCGCAAACCCGCCTGCTGGAGGCCGAGTTGATCATCGGCCAATCGACCGGCCCTGCCCCCAATCGGACTTGACTATGAAACTGACCCGCAACGATTTTCCCGACGATTTTCTGTTCGGCGCCGCAACCGCCGCATATCAGATCGAAGGCCATCGCTTTGGTGGTGCCGGGTCCACCCATTGGGATAGCTTTGCTGCCACCCCCGGCAATGTGGTGCGCGCCGAAAACGGCGTACTCGCCTGCGATCACTACCACCGTTGGCCGGAGGATCTTGATCTGCTGCGGAACGGCAATTTTGATGCCTACCGGTTTTCCACGTCATGGGCGCGTGTCATGCCCGATGGCCGGACTGTCAATCCGCAAGGCCTTGATTACTATGACAAGCTGGTTGATGGCATGTTGGAACGCGGCCTGAAACCCTTTCAAACCCTCTATCACTGGGAAATGCCGTCCGCGCTTGCCGATCTTGGTGGCTGGACCAACCGCGATGTGGCCCATTGGTTTGCCGACTTTTCCGAAGTGATCAGCCGGAAAATCGGCGACCGCGTCACCACCACCGCCACGATAAACGAGCCTTGGTGCGTGGCATGGCTGTCGCATTTCATCGGCGGTCATGCCCCCGGCCAGCGCGATATTCGCGCCACAGCCCGCGCCATGCATCACGTGCTATTGGCGCATGGCGCTGCCGTTGAACGCCTGCGCAGTTTCGGTCAAGCCAATCTTGGCATCGTGCTGAACTTCGATCACGCTCAAGCCGCAACTGACACTCCCGCAGATCGCCGCGCCGCTGCCACATGGGACGGGATCTTTAACCGCTGGTTCATCGAGGGCATTACAAAAGGCACCTACCCCGCCGAAGTGATGGAAGGGCTGGCCCCGCATATGCCCGCCAACTGGCAAGCCGATATGCCGTTGATCGGCCAACGCCTCGATTGGCTTGGCGTCAATTATTATACGCGCCATATTCTGGCGGATGCCCCCGGCACCGCATGGCCCAGCTTGCGCGATGTCCAAGGCCCGTTGCCAAAAACCCAGATGGGGTGGGAGATTTATCCCGAAGGCCTGCACCAATTCCTTGCCCGCATGGCGCGCGATTATGTCGGCGATCTGCCGATATATGTCACGGAAAATGGCATGGCCAATGCAGACGAGATCTTGAACGGATCAGTGAACGACGCCGTGCGCGAAGATTACCTGTTCGCCCATCTTGATGCCACCAGACGCGCAATCGCCGAAGGGGCCAATGTAAAAGGTTTCTTTTACTGGTCGCTATTGGACAATTATGAATGGGCCGAGGGGTACGAGAAGCGTTTTGGCCTTGTGCATGTGGATTTCGAAACGCTAAAGCGGACACCGAAAGCCTCATACCACGCGCTGAAACGCGCTTTAGCGCGATGACGGAGCCTGCAATGCCCCCTGCCCTAACCCTTGTTGCCGATATCGGGGGAACCAACACGCGGGTGGCTTTGGCGGACGGGGCGGTTGTGCGCCAAAACAGCGTCACGAAATTTCGCAATGCCGATTTTACCGGAATTGACGCAGTGTTGGCGCGCTATATGACCCAAGAAGGCATCGCACGCATTGACGGCGCTTGCATGGCAGGTGCGGGTCCGGTGCAGGACGGCGCGGTGACCATGACCAACCTGCATGATGAAAACGGCGCGCCGTGGATCATCGACGCCGCCCGCGTCATGGGTGCCACGGGGGCCACTCAGGTCGCCATTCTGAACGACCTGCAAGCGCAAGGTCAGGCGCTTGGCCATATTCCGGCGCATAATCTACGCCGCGTTGTCGACGGGCCCCGTGTTCCCGGTGCATCCATGCTGGTGGTTGGCCTTGGCACCGGCGTAAACGCTGCCCCGGTGCACAACACGCCGTGGGGCCGCGTGGTGCCGCCGTCAGAATGCGGCCATGTCAACATGCCGGTGCGCAGCGACGAAGATTTGTCATTGGCCCGGTTTATCGAAGCCCGCTTGGCCGCTGCGGGCGAAATTCCACATGCCGGGGTGGAAGAGGTGCTGGCGGGGCGCGGCCTTGCCAACCTGCATGCCTTTGCCGCCACGCAGGCCGGCCAACCGGCAAATCTGACCTCGGCGCAAGTGCTTGCGGCCCTTGATAAGGGTGATCCGGTCGCCGCCCATGCGGCGGCACTGTATGTGCGCGTTCTGGCGCGCACTTTGGGTGATCTGGCGCTGATCCACCTGCCCTATGACGGCATTTATCTGATCGGTGGCATGTCCCGCGCGATGACACCGCATTTCGCTACGTATGGGCTGGAGCAAGCCTTTCGCGAAGAACGCCGTGTTGATTTGCTGGTCAGGGATTTCTCCGTCACCGTGGTGGAAGATGATTTCGCAGCCCTGACAGGATGTGCGGCCTATCTTGCCAAAGGCGGGCGCGGTTAAGCTTTTGCCGGTAACAGGTGCCGCATCAAAAACCCCAAAGCCGCCTCTAACCCATCATTGGCAATGCCGTGACCAGTGCCCTTCATGACATGGCCGAAGGTATCAAAACCATTGGCAACCAGCACATCCCCCGCCGCCTTCATGCTGTCAAATGACACCACAGGGTCTTGGTCGCCGTGGATCAGCAAAATCGGCGGCTTTACTTTGACCGCGCCTGACAACGCATCCGGTTCCAACAGGCGACCTGAGATGGCAACCACCGCAGCCATAGCCTTTGCACGGCGCGGGGCCACATGCAGGCTCATCATGGCGCCTTGCGAAAAACCGACCAAGGCCAAGTCTGCATCCGTCAAATCCGCCTCTGCCAGACAAGCGTCGAGAAAGGCGTTTAACGCCTCTGCCGACGCGGCAAGACCCGCTGCTGCCGCAGCTTCTGACGATCCGTCCATCCACGGGATCGGAAACCACTGATACCCAAACGGGTTGCCCTTGCAGGCCTGTGGTGCGTCTGGCGCATAAAATATCGTGTCGGGCAAATGCGGGGCCAACACATCGGCCAAGCCCAAAAGATCTGCGCCATCGGCACCGTAGCCATGCACAAACACCATGATAGAACTGGCTTTGGCAGATTTGGCGGCGCGTTTTGCGAATTTCAAACCATCGGTCACTTGATGCCCTCATGCGATTTTGCAACGCGGTAATAGGCCCAAAGCAGGCGCGCCGCAACCGCCCGCCACGGCGACCACGCTTCTGCCATGCTGCGCAACTGGCGCTCAGTTGGGCGCGCGTCAAGCCCGAACAACACCTTCGCCGCCTCTTGCAAAGCCAGATCGCCGGGCGCAAAAACATCGGCACGACCAAGTGAAAACATGGCGTAAATTTCCGCCGTCCAGCGGCCAATGCCCGGCAGTGCCACCAAAGTCGCAATGACCGATTCGTCGGGCAGCAACGGCAGTGCTGCAAAATCAATCCCAGCCTGCGCCAAAGCACGGCCATAGCGGATTTTCTGGCGCGACAATCCGCATGCCCGCAAGGCGTCATCAGACGCTATTGCCACTGCCGGACCCTCAGCAAACCCTGCCGCCTGCAATCGCCCCCAGATGGCATTGGCCGATGCAACCGAAACCTGCTGGCTGACGATCGCATCAAACAGCGCCGCAAAGCCGCCGTCCCTGCACCGCAGGGGCAAGGGGCCTGTTTCGCTTAAAGCTCGTGCAAATCTGGGGTCAAGCGCGGCCAGCCACGCGGCGCCCTCCGCCACGCAATGGTCTGATATGATGATACGTCCCGGCATTGCACACCGCCCCCCCCGTTGCGGCACACTATCTTGCGCCTTCATCTGATCCCCTTGCCCGGAGATTTTGTCCTTGAAGCCCCGCCGCCCCAGCCCTACCCCTTCGCTATGAGCGTAAATCTTCCCCTCCCCGCCAATGATGCTGCAGCACGCCGAAATGTTTGGGTTCTGGTGGCAGCACAAGCCATTCTTGGCGCGCAAATGCCAATGGTTTTTACCATTGCCGGGCTTGCCGGGCAATCGCTTGCATCGAACCCGTGTTGGGCGACCTTGCCGATATCGTTCATGGTGATCGGGTCGATGCTGACCGCGACGCCGCTATCGGCACTGATGCAAAAACACGGGCGACGCGCCGGCTTTGCGGTGGGGGCTGTGGGTGGCATGATCGGCGGGGCAGTCGGGGCCTGGGGGTTGATCCAGCATTCGTTCACAGCGTTCCTGATCGGCGCCTTGTTCACCGGCGTCTATATGTCGGCGCAGGGATTTTACCGGTTCGCCGCCACTGATACCGCGTCAGATGCCTTTCGGCCCAAGGCCATATCTTATGTGATGGCGGGGGGGTTGCTGTCTGCGGTCATCGGTCCGCAACTGGTAAAGGTGACCGCCGACAGCATGGTGGTGCCATTCCTTGGCACCTATCTGACGGTGATCGCATTGAATGCCACGGGTATATTTCTGTTCTTTTTTCTGCGTATTCCAAAGCCCGTTGCGGCAGTTGAGGGGGCGTCAAAAGGCCGCTCGCGGATGGAGCTGATCCGCAGCCCGAAAATCGCGGTCGCGGTCATTGTGGGGACGGTTTCGTATGCCTTGATGAACCTGGTGATGACCTCGTCGCCGCTGGCGGTTGTGGGATGCGGATTTGCCAAAAACAATGCCGCCGATGTGGTAACGGCACATGTTTTGGCGATGTATGCACCATCGTTCTTCACCGGCCATATCATCGCACGGTTCGGGGTCGAAAAGGTGATGGCCGCGGGTTTGGTCATTCTGGCAGGGGCGGGCATGGTGGCGTTTTCAGGGGTCACGCTGCCGCATTTCTTCGGCGCGTTGATGCTGCTGGGCTTGGGGTGGAACTTTGGTTTCATCGGAGCCACGACGATGCTGGCGGGCGCGCATGCGGTTGAAGAGCGCGGGCGGATGCAGGGGATGAACGATCTGATCTTGTTCGGTGGCGTCACGCTGGCGTCAATCTCATCGGGCGGATTGATGAATTGTTCGGGCGGCACGGTTCAGGAAGGCTGGCATGCGGTCAATCTGGCGATGTTGCCGTTTCTGGCGCTGGCAAGCGGGGCTTTGATCTGGCTGACGGTGCGGGCGCGGGGCGAACAGGCCCGCATTTAAGTGCTTTGCGACGGCCAACCCAGCATCACCGCAATGGCAAGAGACTGCAACTTTTTGCGCGGCGCACCGTCGCGCGCAAGTGTAGACATACCTTGGATGATCACCATGATGTAGGCGGCAAGAATATCCGCATCTACCTCTTGTGGAATGATGCCCAACTCTATGTCGCCCAGGATCTTGTCGCGCAGACGGGTTTCAATTGCGTGACGAATGGCGGCAAGCGCTGATTGCACATCGGCTGCCCCTGCCGAACAACTGATTGCCCCGGTGGCCAGCAAGCAGCCGGGCGGCGTGTCTGGTCCGGTGAAATGCAGGGCTGATCCATCCAGCATCTGGCGCGCGGCGTCAGCGGCGGTGGCGGCGGTATCTATCATCAGATCCGATGCGACAGACCCAGCACCTGCGCGGTAAAGATTTACCGCCTCAAAAAACAAGCGTTTCTTGTCGCCGAAAGCCGCATAAAGGCTGGGCGGTGTCACACCCATTGCGCGGGTCAAATCGGAAATCGACGTCGCCTCATACCCATGCGCCCAAAACAAATGCATGGCACGTTCAAGCGCTGCATCCTTGTCAAAGGACAAAGGTCTGCCAAGTTTTGTCATTTCTGGTCTACCTCTTTACCTAGTGATCACTACTTTATAATTACCCGTCATTCCGGCAAATGTATTTATATAGCTATCAATATAAAAAGGATAAATCAAGCCAACCTCAGACTTCGGGGCATTGTGGGCAGATCAGGCGGTGTGCACAGCGCATACGCGCGTAGGCGCGCGGGCCAAACGCGCACGAACACTGCAGCAGCGACGATTGCGTTCAACGCTGATTGAATGGCACAGTTTTCGGCAAGATATGCGCCAAGGGGCCTGTTCTTATTGTCGCGGTAAAGACGTGCGTCCGTGGCGGACACAGCGTGCGGGGCTGGGCGGCTTAGCCCTACCAGCGCCCGGTCCAACCGACCCATGCAAGGCCGCCGCGCCGGGCAAATTCGGATTGCTGCAAGCGGCCTTGCGCCACCGCTGCCGGGTCTTTGGCGGCAAGCGTTAGGATGGCCTGGGTTTGCCATGCCGGGAACAAGGCGGGTGCCGCGTGGCGCGGGATGCTGGCACGGGCAGTGCGGGCCGCGTGCAGACGATCAAGGCCGAGGCGGGCAAAGATCGTTATGGCCTGCGGGCTGGGGTCTGGCAACGGCACCCTGCCCCGCGCTGTCAGGTGCGGGATGGCGCAAAAATAACTTGCCAAGGCGGTGGCCCAGCCTGCGCCGCGCGCAGTTTGTTCGGCGCCGTCCGGTGCGTTAAGCGATTTGGCGGCCAGCCACATCAAGGCGGCACCAGTGTCTTCTAGGTAGTTTGTCAGGTCTGCGGATGTAGGAAACGGATTTTGGCCGATATCCCAACGGCGGGCGGCGATCAGTTTATCAAGGGTGGCTATGGGCAGATTATGGGTGTGGATGACGTGGTGCAAAGGGCCGGCCACCTCATGCGCCAGTGCCGCACCTGACGCGGGGGCGGCGATCACATCACGCCACCATTGCAGGCGCATTTCCGCGATCAGGGGTTCGTGTGTAACCCAAGGCGCGCGCGCCACTTCAAGGTTGAAGGCGTAAAGCGGAAACAGGGGTTCACGGGCTGCGGGCGGTGCGGCCATGGTGGCCATGAAACGGTCGGGGTCGCCGCGTTCGACCAAAGCGGCACAGGCGGCGACAGTCATGGCCTGCCTGATGTGGGCGAGCTTTGGCTTGGCGTGGCTGATGCAGGCGGGCGCAAATCCGGAAGACCCGCGTCGCGGATGAGTTTCCAGTTGATGGCATCGAGCAAGGCCTCGAAACTGGCATCAACGATGTTCGCGGATACACCAACGGTCGACCAGCGCCGCCCCATGCTGTCTTCACTGTCAATGATCACGCGGGTGACAGCCTCGGTGCCGCCCATGGTGATTCGGACCTTGAAATCGACCAATTTCATATCGCTTATTACAGATTGCCAAGGGCCAAGGTCTTTGGCCAGCGCCTTGGCTAGCGCGTTGACGGGGCCGCGGTCAGTGCCTTCTTCGTCCATCGATTCGGAGACCGAGAGCATTTTCTTGTCGCCGATTTTGACCACCACAACGGCCTCGGACAGGCTGACCATCTTGTTGTATTTGTTTTTGCGACGCTCCACCGTGACGCGGTAGCGCTTCACCTCGAAAAACGTGGGCAGCAGGCCAAGCTCTGCACGGGCCAGCAGTTCGAACGACGCTTGGGCGCTATCGTAGGCATAGCCCTGATCTTCGCGGTCTTTGATCAGGGTCAGGATGTTGCCAAGGCGGGGGTCATCGTTTGCGACGTCCAGCCCCGCCGCAACAAGGCGCGTGCGCAGGTTGGATTGGCCGGCCTGGTTCGACATCGGGATGATGCGGGCGTTGCCGACGACCTCGGGGGGAATGTGTTCGTAGGTGGTGGGGTCTTTCAGGATGGCAGAGGCGTGCAGGCCCGCTTTGTGCGCGAAGGCGGAGGCGCCGACATAGGGGGCCGCGCGGTGCGGGACGCGGTTCAGGATATCATCCAGCATCCGGCTGGTGCGGGTGATTTGGGACAGAGCCGCTTCGGTTACGTTGGTCTGGAATTGCTCTTTGTAGGGGGATTTCAGCAGCAGTGTCGGGATCAGAGTGATCAGGTTGGCGTTACCGCACCGCTCGCCCAAGCCGTTCAGGGTGCCTTGGATTTGCCGCGCGCCGGCATCGACGGCGGCGAGGGAATTGGCGACGGCATTGCCGGTATCGTCATGGCAATGGATGCCGACGTGGTTGCCGGGGATGCCCGATGCGATGACGGCTGTGGTGATGCGGTGGATCTCGGCCGGAAGGGTGCCGCCGTTGGTGTCGCACAGCACAATCCATCGTGCACCCGCGTTATAGGCGGCGTGCAGGCAGGACAGCGCGTAGGCGGGGTTGGATCGGTAGCCGTCAAAGAAGTGTTCGGCGTCGAACAAAGCTTCGCGGTGTTTGGATTTGAGGTGGGCGATAGAGGCGGCAATGGCATCGCGGTTCTCGTCCAGCGTGACATTGAGGGCGGTTTTGACGTGGAAGTCATGGGTTTTGCCGACGAGGCAGACGGCGGGGGTTTCGGCATTCAGCACGGCGGCCAGAACATCGTCGTTGTCTGCCGACCGCCCGACCCGCTTGGTCATGCCAAACGCAGTCATCGTGGCGCGGGTTGCGGGCGGGTTGGCGAAGAAGTCGCTGTCGGTCGGGTTGGCACCGGGCCAACCGCCTTCGATGTAATCGACACCGAGGGCGTCGAGGGCCGTGGCGATCTTGCGTTTTTCAGCCGTGAAGAATTGCACGCCCTGGGTTTGCTGGCCATCGCGCAGGGTGGTGTCGAAGAGGGAGAGAGGTTCGCGGGTCATGGGGTGGCCTTCAAGCGATCTACTACCTTTTGTAACTCGAGCTGAATATGTTCTGAGGAAGGCTTGCCTCGCCAAGCTGGCGAAAACTCTGGGTTTACATCATTGGAAAAGTGCACCCCAGCTAGGCGAGCTCGCGTCAAAGCCGCTTGGAAGGATTCATTAGATCCGGACTGAAACGCTGAACGCACCTCATCGAAGTACTCGATTGAATCAAGTTCGTCACGTTCAATAGTCCAGGTTGGTCCCTTCGGACCATCTAATACTCTAACACCCGCCCGCTTTAGACCGTCGCGAATTAAGTCAGCATTCTTCCAGTCTTTGGCGTCTCTGGCCGCAGCTCGAGATAGGAGTAAGGCCTCTAGTAAGTCAACGTAAGATGGAGATGAAACTGTGCCGTGCGCGGCACCTGTTAATTCAATAATACCTGATGCTTGTGCGTAAACAGGCGGCAGCGTCCATCCGCCCATATGATCTTCGAGTAGCCCCAACATGTTTGCACATGCCTTAAACTCTGACTTCCCGAAACCAGTCTTCTCTACTTCTTTAGCCAACGCATGAAGCAAGCCAATTGCCATAGGGGTGTTTAAATCATCTGCCAAGATTGCGACCATCTTATCCGAATTGCCGGACGTAGCATTCAAGACCAGATTTCTCCACCGTTTGAGTGTAAATTCTGCTTCTGCCGCCTTCTCAGTCGTCCAGTCCATCGGCCTGCCGTAATGTGTGCTCAACAACACAAACCGGATCACTTCACCAGGTATTTCCCGTTTCAGCAAATCCCGCACCGTAAAGAAATTCCCCAGGCTTTTGGACATCTTCTTGCCCTCGACCTGCAGCATCTCGTTGTGCATCCAGACATTGGCAAAGCCTGCCTCCGGGTGGGCACAGGTGCTTTGGGCCAACTCATTTTCGTGGTGCGGGAATTGCAGGTCCAAGCCGCCGCCGTGGATGTCGAAGTGATCGCCCAGCAATTCATCGGCCATGGCGGAGCATTCGATGTGCCAGCCGGGGCGGCCTCTGCCCCATGGTGATGGCCATCCCGGTTGGTCGGCGTCTGACGGCTTCCACAGCACGAAATCCATCGGGTCTTCTTTGAACGGGGCCACTTCGACCCGCGCGCCTGCGATCATGTCGTCGATGGAGCGGCCCGACAATTTGCCGTAATCTTTGTAGCTGCGCACCCGAAACAGCGCGTGGCCGTCTTTTTCGTAGGCGTGGCCGCGTGCGATCAGGCCTTCGATCATTGCCACCATCGGCGCGATATAAGCGGTGGCGCGGGGGGCGGCTTTGTCTGTCACCTCGCCCTTGATGCTGGGGCGCAGCGCCCCCAGTGCGTCCATATCGGCGTGATACCAGCCTATGGTTTCCTCGGTCCTCTGCGCTATCAGCGCCTCCAAGGTGCCGGGGGCACCTGCTTTTTGGCGGCGCAGCGCCTCGGCGTTGATCTTGTCATCGACATCGGTGAAATTGCGCACGTAGGTGACGTGATCCGCGCCGTAAACATATCGTAGCAACCGATACAGAACGTCAAAGACCACCACGGGGCGGGCGTTGCCAAGGTGGGCGCGGTCATAGACGGTGGGGCCGCAGACATACATGCGCACGTTTTTGTCGTCGATGGGTTCAAAGACCTCTTTCGACCGCGTTTTGGTGTTGTGCAGTTTGATCGTGGTCATGTGTCTAACCCATATAAATCAACGCAAGTTTCCCGCGCGGGTTTAACAACTTCGTCTTTCTTTGGGAAATGGAAGATGGGCCCGCGCGACAGATGTCAGCAGGTCATGCAGCAGGTGGCGATGATGCACATTTGATCCATGAAAACGGGCTAGCACGGCGGCCAGCCCATTGGCAAGTGTGCTGACGGGGTTGGTGGATTACATCGCCATGCCGCCTAGCCGCCCATCGCGCCAGCGCACGACCATGGCAGCGATGATTGCGAACAGCACATGCCCCACCAGCGCCTCCCAAGTGATGCCGGTAAAGCCAAGAAACGCGGGTTGCCCGGCGATCAGGCTGGCCATGATATAAAGCGCCAATATCCACAGCCCGATGCCGTAGATCACCGCAACGGCAAGCCACGGCAGGCCGGGGGTGATGCGTCGGGCCAGCGGTTGGGCTACGAACATCCAGCCTGCCGGATAGGCGATCATGCCCGCGATGTAGTGCAGCAGATGCGCTGCAGGCGTGTAGGGCGCGCCAAATACGGTCTGGATCACATTATTTGCCAGCGGCACCGGGGCGAGGCTGGCAAAGCCCAGCATCGGCGACAGGCTTTGGCCGAAAAAGTCAAACGCCACAGTCGCCACAGCCCCGGCCAGCAGCAGGGTCCACAGGGTCTATCCGTTGAGCGCGCGCATGTCAGTCTCCCGTTTTGGGTGCGTGAAGGTCATCCTTGCATGGTGATAGGCCGCGATCTGCGCGTGCGGCTATCAAATGTCACGCATCTCACGCTGGTGTTGCTGGCTGTAACATGGCGTGATCATTACTTTGAAAGGTAAACCTGTGACCCGTGTCTTGATCAATACCTGCTGCGCAAACCTGCCGGGGGCCGAGGTGTCAGACCCTTGGGGTGGTGGGCAGGATGCGTGCAAGGTGGGCGGCAAACTGTTCGCCGTGGTGGGGGTGATGGGCATTGGCGTGTCGGTGAAATGCGCCGATGTGGGTACCGCCGCGGTGTTGACAGAGATGGGGCGTGCGGTGCGGGCACCCTCCTTTCACCGCTCGTGGGTGCGAGTGCCTTGGGGGGCGGTCGGTGAGGATGAGATTTGCGAGTGGCTGCGTATTTCCTACCGGATCATCCGGGCTGGCCCGCCAAAGAAGCTGCAGGTGGCGCTGGGGTAGCGGTCCTGTGATCGCGTGTGGCGCCAGGTCTGGCGACGGGGAAGCGCGACCGCAGTTCCCCCCGCAGGAAAAACTTGACCAATGGACCATATCGGGCAAATCCTGTGTCAAGCCGGGGCCAGTTCGGGACTATCGGGCAGGCCGGGATCGGGGCCACAAGAGGGAGCGCAAAGCATGAAAACCACGTTTATCCTTGTCCACGGTGCCTTCGGATCGCCGGCGGAACTCGCGCCGACGGCGCGCTACCTGGAGGCCGTTGGCCACAGCGTTATCAATGTCGATCTGCCCAGCGAGCGGCCTGATGCCAGCCTGGACGACTACGCGAATGCGGTCATTCTGGCGATGGAGGGCACATCGGGCCACCGCATCCTGGTCGCCCATTCGGCTGGCGGGGCTACAATTCCTCTGGTTGCCGCCCGGACCCCGGTAGACCACATGGTTTTTGCCGCCGCTGTGGTGCCACAGCCGGGGCAATCGATCTTTGATGCGACAGGCCCCGCCACGCAGGAGGCGATTATGGCGGTCTCTATAGACGACGGTGACGGAACGCGATCCCTCGATTTTGACCTGCTTTCCTCGCTGGCACCACCGGAACAGCGTGATGCCTATCTGGCTTTTCTGCGCGCGACCCAGCGCAAGCAGGGCATGGCGGCGGTGTATGAGCCTTGGCCCGGCATCGGCATACCCGACCTGCCCCGTTCCTATATTCTGTGTACCGAAGACCAGATCATTCCCCCCGAACGGCAACGCGCCTTTGCTGCGGCGCTTGGCGTTATCCCGATCGAGATTGTGTCGGAACATTCGGTCTTTGCCATGCAGCCGCAGCGGCTTGCCGACATTCTGGTGTCTCTCACCACCTGACCCAACCATCTGGGGCTGAGCCAACTGACCCCGTGGGGCAGAACCAGTTCCATCCGTGGCGTTGTGCGCCGCCAGCCAAAGACATACTGTTTCCATCCAAAGGGGCCCGCCATGAACCATGATGATCTGCGCCAATGGTCCAAGCGGGCGGCGGATTGGGCGCATGGCTATCACGCTGGTTTGCGCGATATGCCGGTGCGGGCCCCCTTGGTGCCGGGGGCGATTGCGGCGCAGTTGCCGGATGCCGCTCCGGAACGCGCCGAACCGATGGAGGCGATCTTTGCCGATTTCGCGCGGATCGTCCCGGACGGGATGACCCATTGGCAGCACCCGCGATTCTTTGCGTATTTTCCAGCCAATGCAGCACCCGCGTCGATGTTGGCGGAACAACTTGCCAATGCGATTGCGGCGCAGGGGATGCTTTGGCAAACATCGCCCGCCGCGACGGAAATGGAAGAGGTAATGATCCAGTGGCTGCGGGCAGCTTTGGGCTTGCCTGTGGGGTTTCTGGGCACGATCCACGATTCGGCGACCACGGCGACGCTGTCTGCCGTGCTGACCATGCGCGAGGCGGCATTGAACTGGGTGGGGTTGCAGCAAGGGTTATCGGGGCAGCCGCGCTTGCGGATTTATGCGTCGGCACAGACGCATTCATCGGTCGACAAGGCGGTGCGGATTGCGGGTCTGGGTCAGGATAATCTGATCAAGATTGCCACAGATGCCGGGCATTCGATGCGGCCGGATATGCTGGCGGCGCAGATTGCAGCGGACCGGGCGGCTGGGTTTCTGCCCTGCGGCGTGGTGCTGTGTGCGGGGGGCACCTCGATTGGCGCGTTTGACCGGATCGGCGACTGTATTGCGGTCGCGAAAGCCGCGGATCTGCCGGTGCATGTCGATGCGGCTTGGGCGGGGTCGGCGATGATCTGCCCGGAGTTTCGCGAATTGTGGGCAGGGGTGGAGGGCGCCGATAGCATCGTCTTCAATCCGCACAAATGGCTGGGGGCGCAGTTTGATTGTGCGGTGCAGTTTTTGGCCGACCCCGCGCCACAGGTTCGGACTTTGGGGTTGCGTCCGGCGTATTTGCAAACGGCTGGCCATGGAAAAACCGGGCGCGGCGAACCAACCAATTTCAACGAATGGACAGTGCCGCTTGGACGCAGGTTCCGGGCGTTGAAGCTGTGGTTTTTGATGCGGGCCTATGGACTGGATGGCCTGCGCGCACGCATTCGCAACCATGTGGCTTGGGCGGAGGCGTCGGCAGTGGCGCTGGCCGCCCTGCCCGGTGTTGTGATCGTAACGCCGCCACAGCTTTCGCTGTTTACCTTCGCGCTGACGGAGGGGGACGCAGCGACCGAAAGCCTGCTGGGCCGGATCAATGATGATGGGCGGGTATATCTGACGCAGACCCAGCACCTTGGGCGTTATGTGATCCGGGTGCAGGTCGGACAGTTTGATTGCACAGCGCAGGACGTGGCGATGATTGCATCGGTGGTGGCTGCGTTGACGGCATGAAAAAAGGGGCGGCGGGGGGCCGCCCCTTTGGGGCTTCAGACAAGTCTGACCGGGGGAGCGATGATCAAAACTTGAACGAAACCTTTGCGCTAAGGGTGTTCACATCAAGATCGGCACCCGATCCACCAAAATTGTCAAACTTGTGCATCAGATATTCGCCGCCAACGGTGAATTGGTCGCTGATGGCATAATCAACCCCGACGCCACCGAAATAGCCGTTGTCTTTCAGGGTTGCGCCGCCGACGGTCGCTTCGGCATATGCAGCACCGGCTGTTCCGTAGATCAGGGTGCGGCCAAGATCATAACCGCCCATCAGTTTCAGACGGGCCACATTGTCAAGCGTGTCACCGTCTGTGCCCAGATCAATGTTGGAAACATTGTAATCAAGTTCCGCGCCCGCAACGAACTGTCCGAAGTCAGCACGGTAACCGGCATGAACACCGCCGATGGCACCAGCGCCGTCAAGACTGGCACCGTTGCTTTTCAGATCACCATAGCCGATCTGGGCACCAACATAACCACCGCCCCAGTCACCACCAGTACTGGCTTGCACGGGGGCGTCATAGGCCGCAACCTGAGGCTCCGGGGCCACGTCGCCCAGGCCGCCGGCGAAAGCCGGTGCACCAATTGCTGTTGCTGCGGCAAGGATCAAATATTTTTTCATGCTCTCACTCTCCCATTGATTATCGCCAATTTTGGCGTCGCGACGGAGGCCGTGGGATACGACCTTCATGTCATTAACGTGCAGATGGGGGAAAAGTTCCCAAGCCGCAACCGGACCTCACGGGGTAGTGATTGTGCTTGTAGTGGTTGGGCGAAAAGCTGCGTGAGAACAACTGACTATCGGCGGAGAATGGCGCAAACTGGCATCGCAGCACTGCTTTGCAAGCCGACGGCTGTGTGACCCCGCTTATCAATGCCCTTGCGGGCTTTCTGCGCTACCGGCACCGACAAGCGCCATAAGGGGGTGCATCAGGCGCGGTCTTCCAGTGCCATCCATTCCGCCTCGGCCGCCGCGAGCTGCGCTTGTTTATCGCCCAGCACTTCGGACGCTTTGCGGAATTTGACGGGTTCTTTGGTGAACAGGTCTTCGGATTCCAGCAGCTCCGACACTTTGGAAACCTCGGCTTCCAACCGTTCGATGATGGCTGGCAGATCATCCAATCGTTTGCGTTCGGTGAAGGTCAGGGCCTCGACCCGCTTCGTGGGATTGCGGCCATCGGGGCGGGTGGTGCCGGATTTGGCGGCCGCAACTTCGGCCTCTGTCGGGCGTTGGCGGACGTAGTCGGACCAGCCGCCGGGGTAGGCTTGCGCGCCGCCAAAACCATCAAGCGCCACTGTGGTGGTGGCGACACGGTCGATGAAATCGCGGTCGTGGCTGACCAGCAGCACGGTGCCATCATAATCGCCAAGGATGTCTTGCAAAAGGTCAAGGGTTTCAACATCCAGATCGTTGGTCGGCTCGTCCATGATCATCAGGTTTGACGGCTTTGCCATCAGTTTGGCCAGCAGTAGCCGCGCCTTTTCACCGCCCGACAGCGACGACACTTTCGCGCGCATCTGGCGTTCGTCAAACAGAAAATCCTTGAGGTAGCCCACAACGTGCCGCGGCGTGCCCCGCACCATGACCTGATCGGACGACCCTGACACCTGCATCAGCGGATCGTTGGTCAAATTGTCCCAAAGGCTGGCATTCAGATCAAGCGCCGACCTGGTTTGATCGAAAACCGCCACATCAAGGTTGGTGCCAAGTGTGACGGTGCCTTGGTCTGGAGCCAGTTCACCAATCAGCATTTTCAGCAATGTGGTTTTGCCAACACCGTTCGGGCCGACAAAGGCCACACGGTCGCCGCGCAGCACGCGCAGATCGAAACCGCTGACGATTTTCTGGGGCCCGAAGGATTTGAACAGGCCCTTCGCGTCGATGACGCGCTTGCCGCTGGTGGGGCCTGCCTCGATCTCCATCGCGGCTGTGCCTTGGCGGCGGATTTGCGATCCGCGCTCCGCCCGCAATTCGGCCAGTGCGCGCACGCGGCCCTGGTTGCGTTTGCGGCGTGCCGAGATGCCTTCAACCGCCCATTTGCCTTCGGCCTTGATCTTGCGATCCAGCTTGTGGCGGGCATCGTCTTCTTCGGCCCAGACGGTATCGCGCCAATCCTCGAACCCCGTGAAGCCGGACTCGCGGCGGCGAACCTGACCACGGTCGATCCAAAGCGTGGCGCGAGTCAAGGCGCGCAGGAACGTGCGGTCGTGGCTGATCAACACAAAGGCGGTGCGGGTGGATGACAGTTCCCCCTCCAGCCATTCGATGGCTTGGATGTCCAGGTGGTTGGTCGGTTCGTCCAGCAGCATCAGGTCGGGTTCTTCGGCCATCAGTTTGGCCAATGCCGCGCGGCGGCGCTCGCCGCCCGAGGCGGTGGCCACGGGCATTTCGGGTTGAAATTTCAGGCCTTCGGCGACCATGGCCACCTTGTAATGTTCTGACGGGTCAAGCTGGCTTGCGGCATAATCGCCCAGCGTTTCCCATTGTGACAGGTCGGGGTCTTGTTCCATATAGCCCACGGAAATACCCGGAGGCACCACAAAAGTGCCCTGATCCGCCTCGGTCAGGCTGGCCATTACCTTCATCAGGGTGGATTTTCCAGACCCGTTGCGACCCACGAGGGCAACCCTGTCGCCCTGCTGGACCACAAGATCAAGGTCATCAAAAATCGGATTTCCGCCAAAGGTCAAGGAAATCGAGGACATCTGTAAAAGGGGTGCGCGTGCCATGATGGGGCGGGAGGTAGCGGGGCTTGGGGCCAAGGTCAACGCGACATTGGCGCTTTTGGCGGGAATTTTGCCTAGTCTGCAAGGGCGCGCAGCAAACAAGCGCGGTTGGGGGGAATGGAACCGATTTCCAAGCCGGTGAAGACGTGCAGCGTGTTTAGGGCTGCGTCGATGACGGCGTGGTCGGATACCCAAGCCCCCATGGCAAGGTAGGTGCGCAAAAGGGGCGGCATGGTGGCTACGGCCGCTGTGTGGTTGGGGTGTGTATCACGCAAGGTTTCGGCAAAGCGGTAGGCGTATCGGGATTTTTGGCCGGGTTGATAGTGCGCAGGGGCCAGGTGAGCCTTTTTCAGCAGGGCAAGTGCATCTTGGTGAAGCGCTGGGTCCGCACCATGGAAAGAGGTGCAGCCGAACAGCATTTGAACGTCGGTAGCATCGACAATGCGGGTTAAAGCGCCCAACGCGACGCGCAGGATATCGGGGTCCGGATGATTTGGATGAATGCAGAATCGGCCCAACTCAGCCATGGCATTGCGATAGGCGGCAAAACGCGACAGATCGTAGAATTGGGCGGAATAGCTGTCGTCGATGGTTGCACCAAAGGCGAAATGCGTCAGGCGAAAGCAGCACACAAGCACGCCAGAGCGGGTGTCTTCAACCAGAACATGTTGGCTAAGATTGTCAAAGGTGTCGGCGTCTGTGGTGCGGTTTGCAAGCCCGCGATTGGCGATGAAACACAGATGGCGCAAGTTTTGAGCGCGGTTTACGTCATGCGCCGAAATCGCCAGCCGGGCAGTGTAGCAACCTTTGGTCAGTGGCAGCATGTGAACCTGTGATCCCTTGGCGAAAGCAGTGCACCACCCTAACTATGCCGGATACTGGAAGATGCGACAGATCAATGTGGGAGTTTGCGATGGAAAAGATCACGAAAACGGAAGCGGAATGGCGCGCGCAGTTGTCTGAGCTGGCTTACAAGGTGGCGCGCAAACATGGCACTGAACGGGCCGGAACGCATGAGGATTTTCCCAAAGGTCCGGGCATTTATCATTGCGCGTGTTGTGATGCCCCCTTGTTTGATCAAGCCACGAAGTTTGAAAGCGGCACCGGCTGGCCAAGTTTCTTTGCACCTTTATCGGCGGAACTGGTGGGCGAGCAGGTAGATCGCAGTTTCTTTTCAACCCGCACCGAGGTGCATTGCAACAGGTGCGAGGCACATTTGGGCCATGTCTTCCCGGACGGGCCAGCGCCAACGGGATTGCGCTATTGCATGAACGGGGTGGCGTTAAAGTTTGAAGAAAAAACCTAGAGCGGCTTTGCGCCGTGGGGTGCGCCTTCATCGCGCACCCTGTTGTCAGTCTTCGCGCGAACAGGCGGTGCGCACTGGATGCACAGGCTGAGATTACTTTATCGCTTCGCCGCCGCTGAAATTGCCGAGGCTGCCCAAAAGCTGGTGCAGGAAGCTGACGCCCTTGATATTGCTTGTGGTGACACGGCGCGACAGGGCGACGGCTTTGCCACCCTCCAGCCCGAACCGTTCAACGTTTTCGACTATGCCTTTTTCATCAAACGTGATGGCTACAACCTGACGATCAATTTCTTTTGGCGGGCGTGCCCCGGAATGTTTCCATCTGCTTTGCACGTAATACCACCCAGCGTCGTTCAGAACCGCCGCAGCCGAAGGCCGCCCGATAAGCGGGGCCAACGTCTCGCGCGTGTCTTTACCAACCTCGATCTGGGCAAGCTCATCATCCGCTGGCACGTAGCCGTGATTGCGGAAAACGGGCGAGCAGGCCGCGATAACCACCATCAGCAGCCCCAGAATCCCCAATCTAAGGGCGCGGCCACCCGTTTTGCCCGCAGTTGCCAATTCTTCGCGCGCCATGCAAACCCTCGTGTCAAATCAACGGTGTCGTGTGGTGTCGCCCGGTCCGCTTGCACTGACGCGAAAACAGACGTATCGCCAGAACAACAGCCGGGTCTGCCTGACCCTTACACACCGCTTACAGAAGGACGGCTTGCGTTTCAAGAAAGGAACGTGGGGTGGTCTTGGTGGCTGCAGATTCTGCGCGGCCTTCTATAGCGCCAAAATTGAGGAATGCCGATATGAGTGATGGCACAACGCCTATGCCAGCCACTGCCCCAAACGCAGCACTGACCTTGCCGTTTCGGGTAGCAACCCTGTCACCGCGCAAGCCCACGCGGTTTGATATCGTGGCAGATGGGGCGCAGTGCCGCGCTTTGGCGCTGGAACTTGGGCTAGGCCGCGTGGACAGTCTAAGCTTCAAGGGCGAAATTCGGCCATCGGGGAAACGTGATTTCACGGTGGTGGCGGAACTTACAGCGCGCATTGTGCAGCCTTGCTGCGTGACACTGGTGCCGGTTAAAACGGTGATTTCAGACCAGATAGAGCGGAAATTTCTGGCCGATTTCGTGGTGCCCGACGGGGTCGAACTGGAAATGCACGATGGCGATGATGCCATTGAGCCATTGCCAGAGGTGATTGATGCCGGGTTTTTGGCAACCGAAGCTTTGGCGTTGCTGGTGCCGCAATACCCGCGCGCGCCGGGGGCCGAACTGGGCGTTGTGGCAGTCACGGAACCGGGCAAGATGGCGCTGCAAGATGGCGACTTGAAGCCGTTTGCAGGTTTGGCCGCGTTGAAGGCAAGGCTTGACGGCCAAAATGGCGGCAATAGCGGCCAATCTTGAAGAGGTGCCCTGCCCCGGACTTTGTGCCATATTGGGGCTTGCACTGGGCGAGAATACAACTATGTTCCGCGCCTCATTGAAAGCGTGGTGATGCGCTGTGATCCGTCCGGGACCATGGCCTAAATCGCGAATAAAATCAGGGGCATGTCCCCGCTACCCGAGGTTGAGACATGGCTGTTCCACAGAACAAAGTGACCAAATCCAAGCGTAACATGCGCCGCGCACATGACGCTTTGGTTGCCGGTAACCCCACCGATTGCCCAAATTGCGGCGAGCTGAAGCGCCCACACCACGTCTGTGGTGCTTGTGGCCATTATGATGCGCGCGAAGTTGTCGCCGTATCGAAAGAGATCGATCTGGACGAGGACGCGGCGTAAGCCGCTCTTCAATCAGCGCCCCGCAATGCCACAGGCTTTTGATACGCTGTCGGCCACGGGACGCTCTCGGATCGTGATTTCTGTTGACGCCATGGGTGGCGATTCTGGACCGGGGGCTGTTGTCGCCGGGCTTGTGGATTGTGCGACCCGCATTCCCGAAGTCGGGTTTGTGCTGCACGGCGACGAGGCGATCCTTGCGCCTTTGCTTGCCC
Source organism: Pseudorhodobacter sp. (assembly GCA_043721855.1). Classification (GTDB taxonomy): domain Bacteria; phylum Pseudomonadota; class Alphaproteobacteria; order Rhodobacterales; family Rhodobacteraceae; genus JACMNW01. Next base: position 6,344 of record JAYSPY010000145.1, on the reverse strand, counting down.
GCCATACGATGTTGCACGGACGGTGCGCGCTGCGTCACGCACCAAGGTCTGTGACCATGGACGACAAGCCAAGCCAGGTTTTGCGGCATGGCGAAGGCACGTCGATGTGGTCTTGCGTCGAAAGCGTAAAGCAGGGCGAGGCAAAGGTTGCGGTGTCTTGTGGCAATACCGGCGCGCTGATGTTATTGTCGATGATCAAGCTGCGCAAATTGCCGGGGGTCAACCGGCCGGCGATTGCCTGCCTTTGGCCATCGCGCAATGCGGGCGGGTTCAACGTGATGTTGGACGTGGGTGCGGATATCAAGGCGGATGCCGAGGATTTGCTGCAATATGCCATTATGGGGGCGGCCTATGCCCGCAACGGGCTGGCGCTGTCACGGCCCCGGATCGGGTTGTTGAACGTCGGCACCGAAGAACATAAAGGCCGGGCTGAATTGAAGCTGGCGCATGATATGATCCAGGCGGCATCGGTGGACGGCATGTTCGATTACGTCGGCTTTGTTGAGGGTGGGGATATACCAGGCAGTCGCTGCGATGTGATCGTGACCGATGGCTTTACCGGCAATATCGCCATCAAGACCGGTGAGGGCACGGCCAAGCTGATATCAGACTTCCTGCGCGAAGAGTTCAAGGCCAACTGGCTGTCGAAACTGTCGGCGGTGTTTGCTTTGGGGGCGTTGAAACGCTTGCAAAGGCGTATTGATCCGCGACGGGTGAATGGCGGAGTATTTTTGGGGCTGAACGGCACGGTGGTCAAATCACACGGATCGGCGGACGCGACCGGGGTATCGGCCGCGATACAGCTGGCATTTCGGTTGGCACAATCGGGCTTTCAGGACCGGTTGGCAGAGCGGGTTGCATCGGCGGGGCGCGCGGGGCAGGATGTGGCAAAAGAAGACCCGAGCAGCGGACACCCTGAATGACAATACGCGCCGTCGTTAAAGGCATCGGGCATTATTTGCCGGATCGAATCGTGACAAATACCGATCTTGAAGCCATGGTAGACACCACCGACGCGTGGATTCGCACCCGGTCTGGCATCGAGCGGCGGCACTTTGCAGCAGATGGCCAGATGACCTCTGATCTGGCCACACGGGCGGCACGGGCGGCGCTGGCGGATGCGGGACTGGAGCCAAATGATATTGACGCGATCATCGTCGCCACTTCGACGCCGGATCTGACCTTTCCGTCGGCGGCAACCATGGTGCAGTGCCAACTTGGCATGACGCGGGGCTTTGCCTTTGACGTCCAAGCGGTCTGTGCAGGCTTTGTGTTTGCGCTGGCGAATGCACAGGCGCTGATTGTATCAGGCCAAGCGGCCCGCGTTTTGGTGATCGGGGCCGAGACATTTTCGCGCCTGATGGATTGGACCGACCGCAGCACCTGCGTTTTGTTTGGTGATGGCGCGGGTGCCGTGGTGTTGGAAGCGGGCGTTGGTGATGGCAGCACTGCCGACCGGGGTATTCTTGCGACGGATTTGAATTCAGACGGGCGGTTCAAGTCTTTGCTGTATGTGGACGGCGGTGTGTCCACTGGAACCACGGGGCATTTGCGCATGCAGGGCAAAGAGGTGTTCCGGCATGCCGTTGAAAAGCTTGCTCAAACTGCGCATACGGCGTTGGACAAAATTGGGTTGACGGGGGATGATGTGGACTGGATTGTGCCGCATCAGGCGAATTTGCGGATCATTGCAGCCACCGCACAACGCATGCATGTGCCGATGGACCGCGTGGTTGTGACGGTGCAGGACCACGGCAATACGTCGGCGGCATCCATTCCATTGGCACTGTCGGTGGGACGGGATCGGGGCCAGGTGAAGCCCGGCAATCTGATTGTGACCGAAGCGATTGGTGGCGGACTTGCATGGGGATCGGTGGTTATCCGGCTGTGAAGGTTCCAGAACAGGCTGAAGTGTCGGCTGAATAACCCCTGCCAAGTGGTTGATATTGACTCGGAAATCCATTCCGCGCATCTTGTGGCAAAAGCGGGGGATGACCATGAGCGAAAAGACACTGACACGGATGGATCTAAGCGAAGCGGTGTTTCGCGAAGTAGGTTTGTCGCGCAACGAATCAGCGCAGCTTGTAGAAAGCGTTTTGGCACATATGTCGGATGTGCTGGCATCTGGCACGGCGGTCAAAATCTCGTCCTTTGGCACGTTTTCTGTGCGGGCCAAATCGGCGCGTGTGGGGCGCAACCCTAAAACGGGCGACGAAGTGCCGATCAGCCCGCGGCAGGTTTTGACGTTTCGGCCATCGCATCTGATGAAAGACCGCGTGGCCGCCGGTCCCAAACGGTAGGGGACGGATGCGGAATGGATAAATCGGCTGACGCCTTTCGCACCATAAGCGAGGTTGCCGAGCATCTTGAAACCCCGGCACATGTCTTGCGGTTTTGGGAAAGCCGGTTCCCACAAATTCGCCCGGTCAAGCGCGCAGGCGGGCGGCGGTATTACCGACCATCGGATGTTGCGCTGTTGACGGGCATCAAGCGGTTGCTGCACGATGAAGGCATGACCATTCGCGGGGTGCAAAAGATCCTGCGGGAGCAGGGCGTTCGGCATGTCTCTGGGGTGGCGGCCGATGCGGCGGACGGCGAGATTGTCGATGACGCCGCCTATAGCGATCAAGTCATTGATCAAAGTGTGCAAATGCAGCCAACACCTGCCCAATTCCGACCCGCACCGGGTTTGGCCGAGGCCATGGCAAAAGCGGTGGATTACCGAACCAGCGACGCCAAACCTGCAATCCCAAGCTCCATTTTACAGATGCCGCAGCTTGATTCTGTTGAGGCCGCGCGCGCAGAATCATCGCCGACCGGGCCTTCGCAAGTCGGGACTTCGGATGTCGGGACTTCGGATGTCGGGCCTTCAGATCTCGGGCCTTCAGATGTCGGGCCTTCGCGCGCAGAGCCTCCGCCTGCTGTAATTGCGCCGGCTCAAGGCGCGTTGTTGTTGACGCCGTCAGCGCGCGGCGCGGGTCAAGGCGATGGTCGCGACAGGCTTGAAGACAGCGCTGCAGCTGCCGATGACGCGATCGCCGCCATGGTGCGGGCGTCGCAGCAAGACCCCGCCCCGCAGGCAGATATCATGGCCAAAGCACCCGACCTGAGCCTGGCCGCGTTTCCAGAAACAGCAGGCGATACCGCCGATTTTGACGATGATGACTTTGACGAAGGGCCAGCCCACACGCTGGCATCACGGATCAGGGCTTTGCCGCAGGGGGCCTCTGCAGCCAAGGTAGGTGCCGAATTGCTAAGTGTGGTTGCCCGCCTGCAAGCGCTGCGCGATACGGTGGCCCAGGCTGCACAAACTGGGCAGGCGTGACAGCGCGGCGTGACAAAAGGGCCATGCGCTTTCCCGCTTGCCCCCGCATGGAATATCAGTATGAAGACGGCGTGTCGGGCCGTGGCGCAGCCTGGTTAGCGCGTCCGTCTGGGGGGCGGAAGGTCGAGAGTTCAAATCTCTCCGGCCCGACCATCAGAGAAACCGCCCGCCTGCCAATCGGCAGTGCGGGCGTTTCTTTTTCAAATAGGGGCTATGCAAAGTGACCGGAGTTTTGCCTGCCCAAGCCTTGCGGGATCTGATCACGGATGGCGCGATCGCCGCCGATCTGCCAATCATCGATGCACAAGTGCAGCCAGCCAGCCTTGATTTGCGCTTGGGCGCAGTTGCATACCGCGTTCGCGCGTCGTTTCTGGCGGGCCATGGCCGGTCTGTGGCCAACCGGATTGCAGAGTTTGAGATGCACCGGGTTGATCTAAGCCAAGGGGCGGTGCTGGAAAAGGGCTGCGTTTATGTGGTGCCGTTGATGGAACGGCTGGCGCTGCCGCGCGGTATTACGGCAGTGGCGAATGCGAAAAGCTCCACGGGCCGCCTTGATTTGTTGACGCGGACTATCACCGATGGCGGCGCGGAATTCGACCGAATTCCAGACGGCTATGCGGGGCCGCTGTATGCCGAGGTCTGCCCGCGCAGTTTTTCGGTTCTGGTCCGCCCCGGAATGCGGTTGAACCAGATCCGTTTCCGGCACGGTGAGGCCGTGTTGGGCGACGCAGATTTGGCGCGCCTGCATGCCGAGGAGCCGCTGGTCCCTGGCACGGCGGTGATTTCGGACGGGCTTGGATTTTCAGTGGATTTGCAGCCCGCGTCGGGTGATTTGGTGGGCTACCGCGCCAAGCCGCATACTGGCGTGATTGATCTGGATAAGATAGCGCACTATCCGGCGGGCGAGTATTGGGAAGAGGTGCGCACCACTGAGGCCCGCATTATCCTTGATCCGGGCGCATTCTATATTCTGGTCAGCCGCGAGGCGGTGACGATACCGCCGGACTATGCCGCCGAAATGGCCCCGTATCTGGCCATGGTGGGTGAATTTCGTGTGCATTACGCGGGCTTTTTTGACCCCGGTTTTGGCTATGCGCCGTCCGGCGGGGCCGGATCGCGCGGCGTTTTGGAAGTGCGCTGCCATGAGGCGCCCTTCGTGTTGGAACATGGGCAAGTGGTGGGGCGATTGGTGTATGAGCGGATGGCCGCCCGGCCTGATACGCTATACGGCACGGCGATTGCATCGAATTATCAGGGGCAAGGCCTGAAGCTGGCGAAACAGTTTCGGTAAGCGTTCGGTCTTATCGCTGCGTGTCAGCGCCCGATCGGGCGCATCGTTGCTGCGGTTTTCGCAGCTTGATCGGCCATCAAGCGTAACTGCGCCTCTTTGGCAATTTCGTCGGGTGTTGCCACGGTTTTTGGCACGGGCTGTTCGGTGTCTGGCGTGGCAATATTCGCCACTTTGCGAGATGCAAAGTTGATACCACGATCCACCACAAGGGTCACGACGCGGCGGATGACATGATTGGTCACCATATTGATCAGCTTGTTCAAATTCATGGAGTTGGTCCTTTTAGCGGTGTCTTTTTGCAAGGTCGCTCAGCCTTCCCCTTTGGTCAGTTTTCGCTGGAGTATCGAAGACTGACCGCAAGGGAAGAATGAGTAGTTGTGGTGCGCGAAATGCACGGACATTAATCTTCAAACAATTCCGATTGGCCGGTGACAGGTTCATCGTCGTCATCGGGGGTGCGAAGCGTGCCGGGAATGGGGCGATTGTCCAGCAGGCCCGCGGCACGCAGGTCTTTCAGGCCCGGCAGATCGCGGGCGGATTCAAGGCCAAAGTGATCCAGGAAATGGTCAGTCACAACGAATGTCACCGGGCGGCCCGGTGTCATCCGGCGGCGGCCAAAGCGGATCCAGTCCAGTTCCATCAGCTGGTCAACCGTGCCCCGGCTGACGGCGACACCGCGAATTTCTTCTATCTCGGTGCGGGTGACGGGTTGGTGGTAGGCGATGATGGCAAGTGTTTCAATCGCGGCGCGCGACAGTTTGCGGTGTTCTGTGGTTTCCTTGTGCATCAGGTGGCCAAGGTCGGCTGCGGTGCGCAAAGCATAGGCATCACCGACTTTGACCAGGTTCACTCCGCGCCCGTCATAGCGGCGGCGCAGCGTGACAAGCCCTTCGGCCGGATCGCAGCCATGCGGCATGCGGATGGTCAGTTCGGATAGCGTGACAGGGTCTGCGGAGGCAAACAAAATAGCCTCGATCATACGTTCTTGTTCGCCCATCGGCGGGGCCTCGAAAAGCGTTTTCTCACCGGGGTCAAACGGTTCGGTCATCGTCCGTCTTTCTTGCGCAACAGTATCGGCGCAAACGGGTCGGTTTGGCGCAGATCAACCTGCCCCGCCTTGGCCATTTCCAGCACGGCGGCGAAATGCGCAGCCGTGGCGGATCTGCGGCGCTGTGGGTGCAGTTGCCAATCATCGGGCAGAAACGACGTAAGTTCGGACCAATCGCCGAAATATCCGATCAGTTTGCGCATCCGGTCCAAGGCTTGTTCCATCGTGTAGACGTTGTTGCGGTCCATCACGAAGGGGCGGAATTCGTCACGTGTCCGGGTGCGGGCATAGGCGCGCATCAAGTCCAGCAAAGTGGCGGAATAGCTGACATGGCGCTTTCGGGTGACGTCTTCAGGGACGGCGCGCGCAAAGAAATCGCGGCCCAGCTGATCACGGCCCATCAGTCGTGCGGCAGCGTCGCGCATGGCGGACAGGCGTTCCAGCTGAAAGGCAAGATGGGCGGCAAGGTCTTCGGCAGTCGGGCCATCTTCGCCGGGTTCTGGCGGCAGCAGCAGGCGGGATTTGAGATAGGCAAGCCAAGCGGCCATCACCAGATAATCGGCGGCCAGTTCGATGCGAAGGGCTTGCGCCTCGGCGATGAATTTCAGGTATTGTTCGGCCAGTTGCAGAACGGATATGCGGCGCAGATCAACCTTTTGGGTGCGTGATAGCGTAAGAAG
>JAYSPY010000144.1:0-3881 GCA_043721855.1 Pseudorhodobacter sp. | reverse complement strand
ACTTTGCCCGGAACGGCAACAGAAGGCTCCACCCCAGCTTTGCGGGCCGATCATCTTGCCAGTCCAATCCCACCACCATGCCGTCATGCCCGCGCTCTGGCTGGGCGCGGTAAGTGCCGAAAATGCGGTCCCAGACCGACAGGGCGAAACCAAAATTGCTGTCATGTTCATGGCGCTGGACTGAGTGATGCACGCGGTGCATATCAGGCGTCACCAGAACCAGCCGCAGCACCCGGTCCAGCCAAAGCGGCAGGCGCAGGTTGGCATGGTTGAACAAGGTTGTGCCATTCAGCAGCACCTCGAACACCAGAACCGCCAACGCCATTGGCCCCAGCAGGTAAATCAACCCTATTTTCAACCCCATCGAGGCGGCAATTTCCACCGGATGAAATCTGATGCCTGTGGTCACATCCATATCGCGGTCGGCATGGTGCACGCGGTGAAACCGCCAGAACAGCGGCACTTTATGTGTCACCCAATGCTGCGCCCAAATGGCAAAATCAAGCATCAACATTGCCAAAGCGCCTTCGACCAGCCATGGCCATTGCACCTGATTGAACAACCCCCACCCCAAACGCCAGGCATCGACCGCCGCCCCGATCGCCAGAAACGGCATCGCAATCGCAACCGCCCGCAAGGCCAGAGTGTTCAGAATGGTAAGGCTGATATTGGTGATCCACCGCCCGGCGCGCGGCAAATCACGTTTGCGACGCGGGGCCAATGCCTCCAGCCCCGCGAAAAGCATGAACAGGCCCAGAAATACCGAAAGCCGAATGATCGCGTCATAACCCATGGCTAACCCTTAGCCATGATTGGCGGCAAAATCTACTCTGCCCGTGGCCTCACCCGAGGCTCGGTTGACCGGATCAGCGATCCCGCGCCATGATCGGTGAACAATTCCAACAAGCAGGCGTTGGGAATGCGCCCGTCCAGAATGACCACGGCCCGCACCCCGGCCTTGACCGCCGCCAGCGCCGTTTCGACCTTGGGGATCATGCCGCCTGAAATCACGCCGTCGGCGATCATCTGATGCACCTCTTCCGGCGTCATTTGGGTAACCACGTCGCCTCTTGCATTTTTCACGCCCGACACATCGGTCAACAACAACAAACGGTCCGCCTGCAGCGCGCCTGCAATCGCTCCCGCCGCCGTATCGCCGTTGACGTTGAACGTCTCATTATCGGCCATGCCGGTGGCCACGGGGGCCACCACAGGGATGATGCCCGCCTTGTAAAGATCGCGCAGCACCTGCACGTTCATCTCCACCGGTCGCCCCACAAACCCAAGTTCGGGGTCATCGGCCACGCACACCATCAGATCATCGTCTTTGCCCGAAATGCCAACGGCCCGCCCGCCTGCATCCATGATGGCCTGCACGATGCGTTTGTTAACCAACCCGCACAGCACCATTTCCACCACCTGCACCGTGGCCTTGTCCGTCACCCGCTTGCCGCGCACGAATTCGGATTTGATGCCTAGCTTGGTCAGCATTTCGTTGATCATCGGCCCGCCGCCATGCACCACAACCGGGTTAACCCCGACCTGCCGCATCAGCACCACATCGCGGGCAAATTCGGCCATCGCGTCCTCATCCCCCATGGCGTTGCCGCCAAATTTCACGACAACAACTGATCCCGCATAACGCTGCATGTAAGGCAACGCCTCAGAAAGGGTGCGGGCGGTGGTGATGGAATCGCGCATGGCTGCCAACTGCTTTTTCATGAATGTCCTCGGGTAACGCGGCCCCCGCGCCGGGCTGTGCTACTGCGTTTGCGCGGTTCTGCCAAGATGGCTTGGCCGCTTGTATTGTCCGACAGGAAGTGTCAGGTTTTTGGCAATAAGGGATTTTTTCATGACCGAGCAAAAGATCATCGTGCTGACGGGCGCAAGCCGCGGCATCGGCCATGCCACCGTCAAGCGGTTTTCGGCCGAAGGCTGGCGCGTGCTGACCTGTTCGCGCCAACCATTCGATCCGCGCTGCCCATGGCCGGGGGGCGAGGAAAACCATATCCAGCTTGATCTGGCCGACCCCAACAAGACCATCGCGGCGATTGAAACCATCAAATCAAAAATCAACGGCCGCCTGCATGCGCTGGTGAACAACGCGGGTATTTCACCCAAGGGCGAGGGCGGTAAACGATTGAATACATTAGAGACTGACTTGCGCACCTGGGGGCAGGTGTTCCATGTTAATTTCTTTTCCTCTGTGATCATGGCGCGCGGTTTGCAGGCCGAATTGGCGGCAACCAAGGGGTCCATCGTCAACGTCACCTCGATTGCCGGGGTGCGCGTGCATCCGTTTGCGGGGGCCGCGTATGCCACCTCAAAGGCCGCCCTTGCCGCATTGACCCGCGAAATGGCGCATGATTTCGGCCCCTACGGTGTGCGCGTGAACGCCATTGCGCCGGGCGAGGTGGAAACGGCGATCCTTTCCCCCGGAACCGATAAAATTGTCGAAAAGCTGCCGATGCAGCGGCTGGGCCAGCCGAAAGAAGTGGCCGATGTGATCTGGTTTTTATGCTCGGACCAGTCAAGCTATATTTCCGGCGCCGAGATTGAGGTAAACGGCGCGCAGCACGTATGAAGGGCGCCAACGGAATTTCAAAAAATCCCGACTCGAATTCTGTGAAGAATTCGGGACTGCGCCCTAAACAAGCGTGGCAATAATCGCCCGCAGCGTTTCGATCCCGTCGCCCTTTTCCGAACTGGTCACCACCAATTCATTGTAAGCCGCCGGATGCTTGACCAACGCGCCCTGCACCTGCGCAATAACCGCGTCCCGGTCGACTTTGCTGACCTTATCGGCTTTGGTCAGAACCACCTGAAAGGTCACAGCGGCCTTATCCAGCATGGTCAGAATTTCGGCGTCCACCGCTTTGACGCCGTGCCGCGTGTCGATCAACACAAAGGCCCGGCGCAACGTCTGGCGGCCCTGCAGGTAATTCTTCAACAGCCGCTGCCATTTTTCCACCACAGGCAAAGGTGCCTCGGCATAGCCATAGCCCGGCAAATCGACCAGATATCGTTCGGCACCCAGCGCGAAATAGTTAATCTCTTGCGTGCGCCCCGGCGTGTTTGACGCCCGCGCCAGCGACTTTCGACCGGTCAACGCATTGATCAAACTTGATTTTCCGACGTTAGACCGACCCGCAAAGCACACTTCCAAACGGTCCGCAGGCGGCAGGCCAGACATGGCAACCACGCCTTTCACAAAATCAACCGGCCCGGCAAACAGCAATCGGCCAGCCTCACTGGCGGCAAAATCCGGATCGTCGGCAAGGGGGAATGGCAGGCTCATAGCACACTTATCCTATCGCCACGCGTCACTCTCCCGCCTGAGACGACCTGTGCATAAACGCCAAAGTCCTGATGGCCAAAACCGCCTTGCAGCGCACCCAAAGTATCAGCATCAATTTTCCCGGTGGCCGGGTTCGCCGATGTGGCCCTGCAGCGCACAATGCGTTCCTGCACATGCAACACCGCGCCACCTATTTGCACATCCTGGCCAACCCAATCAAATTCTGCCCAAGGTGCCATTCCATCAACCCACAGATTGCCGCGCCAGCGGTATGGCGACAGGTCTTGCCCCATGCGGGACGACAGGTCTTTGTTTGACGCCAAGCCAAAGATCGACACCGAAGGAAAATCGCTATCCGTCATGGCAATGCCCGCTTTGACAATTTGCACAGGTTGCGCACGGTCTGCCGGGTTCAGATCGCCCACCCAATCCAGAAACTGCGCCAAATCCTCTGCGTCATCGGGGCGAAATTTAAGATCCGGCTTGTCCGGATGCGACAGCGTCACGACACAGGCGGCTTCGTCCAAATGCGCAGAAATTGCCATCAACCCGGGTGCTTTTGCCCCGCGTGCAAAGTTCACGC
>JAYSPY010000143.1:0-1985 GCA_043721855.1 Pseudorhodobacter sp. | reverse complement strand
ACTGGACAGCCTGTGCTGCTGGTCACCGCGGCCTCGCTTGGCAATATCGCCGGTGCGGTGGTCAACTGGGGCATGGGGCGGTATTTTATGCTGTTCAAGAATCGGTCATGGTTTCCGATAAAGGATGCCACAAACGCCCGCGCACAGGTCTGGTTTGCCCGCTATGGCATCTGGTCGTTGTTGCTGTCGTGGGTGCCGATTGTTGGCGACCCGCTGACAATGGTAGCCGGGATATTGCGGGCGCCAATCGGGCAGTTCTTGATCTTTGTCGCCGCCGGTAAGGTGCTGCGTTACGCGCTGATCGTGTTGGCTTGGCAATACTGGCCCGCGTGAAGCAGGCACCGTGGCGCTTAACCCCTGTTGCAGGTGATAGGCAAAGCCTCCAGCTCAGCCTCGATGATCTGCGCTACATCTGCTGCCGGGATGGCCCCCATGAACACGGTGCGGCCGATGACCGTCGAAGGGGTGCCATAAAACCCAAATACCGATGCTACCGCTTTTGACATGTCGAGGGCGGAAGCAATCTCTGGCGTCTGCATGTCGGCCAAAAGGCGTTGTCCGTCCAGGCCGACCGACTCGGCGATGGCGACCACGAAATTCAGATCAGTGACCATGCGCGTTCGCATCAGCCGATCATGCATCGCCTGATAACCATCTTGCAGGTCGGCGGCCAGAACGGCCTGACTGGCAATAGTGGATGCAGCCCCCAGCAAGGGCAGTTCATGGCGGATGATCCGGAGGGTGCCGGGGTTGGCTGCGTCATAATCGAGCAGGATTGCATCCAGCACGCGGCAGTTCGGGCAGTTGAAATCTGAAAAGAAGGCGACTGGCAGGCGCGTGTCGGTTTGTGGGCCAAACAGCGCGGCGCAGAGATCGGCGCGCACTGCTGCAATACGGGCTTCTTGCGCGGCATCAGGTGACGTTGCAGGCTCCAGCCCTACCAACAGACCAGCGCTGGTTGATAGCGCACCCGCTGTTTCCAACGCGCGAAAAGGTGTCAGCCCAGGCAGGTCACGATAGGTCAGTCGCGAGGGCCATATACTGGTAAGACGAGGGGCTGCAATGACCCATACGGTAACAGCAAGCAGGCCGCCTGCAATCAGGATGCGCCGCCGCCATGATCTCGGGGCTACAGTCACAATTCCACGCGCCGCAAATGCAGGTCGATGGTGATGACTAAAACAGATGACAGGCGCATCGCCGCCTCCGCAATCGTCGGCGACAGAAAGGTGCAAGTAAGCGAGTAAAGTACCACTGCTGCAATCGGGGTGCCAGCGTCGCTGTATGCAGAGGCGAAAAACAGGTTCTGCTTGATGTCGCGCAGCATCGCCTTTGCCAATTTGCGTCGCCGCACGATGCCCATCAGATCACCGCCCAAAAGCGTGATCCGCCCTCCTTCCATCGCCACGTCGGTGCCCGTGCCCATGGCAATGCCCAAGTCAGCGGCGGTAAGGGCAAGGGCGTCGTTTACCCCGTCGCCCGCTATTTCGATCACGCGCCCATGAGAGAGCGAGGCATCAATCAGCGCCGTCTTGTCCTCGGGTAACACTCCGGCGCGCAACTCATCAATACCCAGCTTGGCGGCTACGGCCTTTGCGGTGCGATCATTGTCGCCCTTTGCCAATATCACCCGCAAGCCAAGCGCATGCAGGGCCTCAATCGCCGGAACAGTGCTGTCCTTGATCGGGTCAGCCACCGCCACAATCCCAGCCAATAAGCCGTCAAGGGCGATGAACATCACAGTTTTGCCGGAGGTGCGCAGGGCATCGACAGCGCCTCTGCCCCGTGGTGTCCAGTCGCAATTTCTGCATCGTTGCGGCATTGCCAACGTGGCTTTGGGCCGGTTCTGATCGTCTGATCACGCGCCTATGGCGAATCGTTGCGACGCTAACCGCTGATTTGCAATTTGCTACCGATTCAGGCGGGCGAGGTTGTGCTTCGTTTTGGCACCAACCGTCCCGGTAGCCAAAGGCTGGGCCAGACCG
>JAYSPY010000142.1:0-4661 GCA_043721855.1 Pseudorhodobacter sp. | reverse complement strand
TGGCTGATCACCATCACAGCTGCGGCAGACAGCAGAATTGTGACCTTGGCAAAGCGCGCAAACGCATCGTCGATGAACATGCCATCAAATGCCACGCTGTTGCCAGTGCCTTGAAAGCCGATATAGGCGGCAAGCGCCACGAACAGGCCCGCCGTCACCCACATCAACATGGGCGCGGTTTTGTCCTTGCCGGTGTAGACGGCGAACAGCAGGGCGATCATGGCGTATGCTGCCAGCACCATTTCTGGCAACACGGCCGGGAAGTTTGTTTGAGTCATCGTACCGTCCCTTATTCCGTTGCCACCTGGGCCACCGCATCAACCGGGATGGCGGCATGATAGTCTTTCACCAGCGCCCCGACCGACGGGCCGATGATGTCTGTCACCAAGCTGGGGTAGATGCCCAACAATAGCGTCATTACCACCAGCGGCGCAAAGATCGCACGCTCACGGCCCGACAGGTCTGCGATGGTTTTCAGCGCACCTTTTATCATGTCGCCGAATACCACCCGGCGGTAAAGCCACAGGGCATAGCTGGCCGACAGGATAACCCCGGATGTGGCGACAACCGCGACCCAGGTGTTGACTTGAAAGATGCCCATCAGGGTTAGAAATTCGCCGACAAAGCCGCTGGTTCCCGGCAGGCCGACATTGGCCATCGTGAAGAACATGAACACCAGCGCATAGGCGGGCATCCGGACCACAAGGCCGCCGTAAGCATCAATATCGCGGGTGTGCATGCGGTCGTAGATCACACCGACGCATAGAAACAACGCACCAGAGATGAAGCCGTGGCTGATCATCTGAAAAATCGCGCCGTCAACGCCTTGTTGGTTGGCCGCGAAAATACCCATCGTCACATACCCCATATGGGCGACCGATGAATAGGCGATCAGCTTTTTCATGTCTTGCTGCACCAGCGCCACAAGCGAGGTGTAGACAATGGCAATCGCCGACATCCAGAACACCAAGGGCGTCAGCAAGTCTGATCCAACCGGAAACATCGGCAGACTAAAGCGCAAGAACCCGTAGCCGCCCATTTTCAGCAAAATTGCCGCCAGCACCACCGACCCCGCCGTCGGTGCCTGAACGTGGGCGTCAGGCAGCCACGTATGCACCGGCCACATCGGCATTTTCACCGCAAAGCTGGCGAAGAAGGCAAGAAACAGCAGGGTCTGCAGGCCGCCTATGATTTGAAAACCCGCTACGGTGATGGTTTCATGCGCGAAATCATGGGTCAGCAGGGTGGCAATATCGGTGGTGCCCGCATCGTAATACATCGCGATCATCGCCACCAGCATCAGCACAGACCCGAGGAAGGTATAGAGAAAGAACTTGAACGCGGCATAAATGCGGTCCTTGCCGCCCCAGATGCCGATGATCAGGAACATCGGGATCAGTCCCGCCTCAAAGAACAGATAGAACAGCACCAGATCCAGCGCGCAAAACACGCCCAGCATCAGCGTCTCCAGCATCAGAAACGCGATCATGTATTCCTTGACGCGGACATCCACGCTCCAGCATGCGGCGATGGTGATCGGCATCAGGAACGTGGTCAGCATCACGAACAGCACAGAAATGCCGTCAACGCCCATTTTGTATTGCAGGCCCAAAATCCAGGGGCGCTGTTCAACGAATTGGAATCCGGTGTTGGTCGGATCAAACCCGGTCAACACAAAGATCGACACAAGGAACGTGGCCGAAGTGGCAAGCAAAGCCAGCCATTTCGCATTACGGTTGGCGGCGGCATCATCGCCGCGCAAAAACAGCGCAAGTATCAGCGCCGCCACCGCCGGAATGAACGTGATGATCGACAGGAGGTTGTTCATCAGTTTGCGCCCCCAAGCGTCATCCAGGTAATCAAAGCACCGATGCCCAGAACCATGGCGAAGGCATAGGTGAAGATGTAGCCCGATTGCGCGCGGCCCGCCAACCGGGTCAGCATCGGGACAAAGCCCAAGGCCACGCCGTTCAGGCTGCCGTCGATGACATTGCCATCACCACGTTTCCACAGGAACGACCCCAACGCCTTGGCAGGGCGAACAAAGAGGAAATCGTAGATTTCATCAAAATACCATTTGTTCAGGAAGAACAGATACAAAGGGCGTTGTTGGGCAGCCAGCTTGCCCGGCAGGTCCGGGCGCAGGATGTAGAACTGGATCGCCAGTGCAAGGCCAAGGATCATTGCGATGAATGGCGACAGTTTTACCCATGTCGGCACCGAATGCGCCGCTGCGATGACCTGATTGTCCGGGCCCAGGAAAATTGCGCCTTTTGGGGCCGCGCCGATTACGGCGGGGGCGGCGGCAAGATCTTCAACCGCTGCCGCATCTGTGCTGGCCGCGTGGTCTTCGGCGGGGGCTGCTTTGCTTTCAGCGGGGGCTGCGTGGTCTTCGGCGGAGGTCGCTTCGCCATCCGTGGCCAGGGCCGCCGCATGTTCTATGCCAGCGGGCATACCGAACCAATCACGCATCTCAGCTTCTTCGCCAAAGAAGGAATTGTACCAGATCATCCCGGAAAACACTGCGCCCAAAGCCAGAACGCCAAGCGGGATCAGCATGGTTTTCGGGCTTTCATGGGCGTGGTCATACGTGTGATGATCGCCGCGTGGTTTGCCGAAGAAGGTCATGAACATCAGTCGCCAGGAATAGAAACTGGTCATGAAGGCGGCCAGAACCAGCAGGATAAACCCGTATTGCGAGCCGACAAAGGCGCTCTCGATCACGGCGTCCTTCGACAGGAAACCAGCAAAGCCGTAATGCGTAAGCGGAATGCCAACCCCCGTGATGGCCAGCGTGCCGATCAGCATGGCAGTGAAGGTGAGCGGGATTTTTTTCCGCAAACCGCCGTAATTGCGCATGTCCTGTTCGTGGTGCATCGCGGTGATCACCGACCCCGCGCCAAGGAACAGCATCGCCTTGAAGAACGCGTGCGTGAACAAATGGAACATCGCAACGGAATAGACGCCACAGCCAGCCGCCACGAACATGTAACCCAGTTGGCTACAGGTCGAATAGGCGATGACGCGTTTGATGTCGTTTTGCACAAGACCGACGGTGGCGGCGAAGAACGCGGTGCTGGCCCCGACGATGACGATCAACTGTTTTGCGTCCGGCGCGTATTCCAGCAGCGGCGACATGCGGCAAACCAGGAACACGCCCGCCGTCACCATGGTGGCCGCATGGATCAGCGCAGATACAGGCGTTGGCCCTTCCATCGCGTCGGGCAGCCATGTGTGCAGGAACAATTGCGCCGACTTGCCGCAAGCGCCGATGAACAGCAGCACGCCCACAAGGTTTGCGGCGTTCCAGTTGGTCCACAGGAAGCTGAGTTCCGTGGTCTGCAAGGCGGGCGCTGCGGCGAAGACATCGTCGAAACGGATTGAATCTGTCAGGAAATACAGCGCGAAGATGCCAAGTGCGAAGCCGAAGTCACCAACGCGGTTGACGACAAAGGCCTTGATCGCGGCGGCGTTGGCGCTTGGTTTTTTGTAGTAAAACCCGATCAGCAGGTAGGAGGCGACACCAACCCCTTCCCAGCCAAAGAACATCTGCACAAGGTTGTCAGACGTGACCAACATCAGCATGGTGAAGGTGAAAAACGACAGATATGCAAAGAACCGCGCCTTGTAGTGTTCGCCGTCGCGCCAGTTGTCATCATGTGCCATGTAGCCAAAGGAATACAGATGCACGAGAGCGGATACGGTGGTGACGACGACCAGCATGATCTCGGTCAATCGATCGACGCGGATACCCCATTCGGTCGACAGTGACCCGGATTCGATCCAGCGCATCAAGATGATATGCTCGGTCGCCGAAGTGGGGGTCAGAAAGACAATCCATGACAGCAAGGCAGCAAGGAACAGCAGGCCAGTGGTGATCACTTGGCCCGCATACTCGCCAATAAAGCGCCAGCCAAAGCCGCAGATCAGGGCACCGATCAGCGGCGCGAACAGGATGATGGTTACCATAATTTAGCCCTTCATCACGTTGGCGTCTTCAACTTCGATAGTGCCGCGCGTGCGGAAGAACGACACGAGAATGGCAAGCCCAATCGCCGCCTCGGCTGCGGCAACGGTCAGCACGAAGATGGCAAACACCTGCCCCACCAGATCGCCCAGATAGCTGGAAAACGCGACAAGGTTGATGTTGACGGCCAGCAGCATCAACTCGATCGACATCAGGATGACGATGACATTCTTTCGGTTCAGAAAGATGCCAAAGATGCCAATAACGAACAACGCCGCCGCAACCGTCAGATAATGTTCCAGTCCAACCATCACTTAGTCCCTCCGGGTCTTGGCCCGTTCGTTTTTGTCGCAGTCCCGGACTTGATCCGGGACCTCATGCCTGCCGCGAGGCCCCGGATCAAGTCCGGGGCTGCGCCAAATTCACAGCCCCTGCCCCGGTTTCACATCGCGCAATTCCATCGCCTTGGCCGGGTCGCGCCACATCTGGTGCAGGATGTTCTGGCGCTTGATGTCTTTGCGGTGGCGCAGGGTCAGCACGATGGCACCGATCATCGCGACCAGCAGGATCAGGCCCGATAGCTGGAACAGCAGCAGGTATTTGTCATAGATCAGCAGACCCAGCGCACGGGTATTTTCCACCTGAGCCATATCAGGGACGACGGCTTGGCGCAGGCCCATGGCACCGTCGGCCT
>JAYSPY010000141.1:0-4333 GCA_043721855.1 Pseudorhodobacter sp. | reverse complement strand
CGCCACGTTCCTCGCTGGTGAGGTGCCTGTATCGTTTGTCCATCGCAACATCCTATGCCCTGCGGGCCCTGAGTGTTGCACTTGAAACTTGAGCATAAGGTGTTGGCCATTTCGAAATTGCTCCGAAGCCAACATGTTGCCGGTTTATCGCGGATAGAAGCAAACTCGTGTCTTTTGGACCAAATCCGCCAATACCTTCGCCCTCATGTGCAAAATGGTCCGCGATGCAAAAATGCGCGCGCAGTAGTTCTCTCGCAGACAAATCAGTTTCAATTCCATTTGCGTCAAAACCCAAAATTCTTCAACTGATTTGCCGTAAAGATAGACTAACTCAGGAAGTAGACTGTCTCGGAAACTTTCCGGAGAATTCATTCTCTACCCCTGCAACGTCCTGACCCCATACCCTTCGCCCCTCGCCTTCATCGCGGCGACTGCGGCTATACTCGCCGCTGCCGTGGTGAAATAGGGGATTTTGTCCATCAGGGCGACTCGGCGTATATCGCGCGAGTCAGAGATGGCCTGCGTCCCCTCCGTCGTGTTCATCACCAAGGCGATTTCGTCGTTTTTCAGGCGGTCGACGATGTTGGGGCGGCCTTCGTAGACTTTTGCCACCGGGGTGGAGGCGACACCTTGAGAGGCGAGCCAGGCGGAGGTGCCTTTGGTGGCGACGATCTCGAACCCCAGGCCGATCAGGCCGCGCATCGCCCCGGCGAAGGCGGCGGTTTTGTCCATGTCTTTGATGGAGACGAAGGCGCGGCCTGTCTCGGGGAGGATGACTCCGGCGCCCATTTGGGCTTTGAGGAACGCCAAGGCGAAGGTGCGGTCCCAGCCCATGACCTCACCCGTCGAGCGCATTTCTGGGCCGAGGACGGGGTCGACGCCGGGGAAGCGGGCGAAGGGGAGGACGGCTTCTTTGACCGAGAACCACGGGGTTTTCGGGTCGGCCAGCGTCAGCGGGTCCATCAGGGGCAGGGGGGTGTCAGGGCCGACGCCTGCGGGGTAGGGTGGGCGCATCGGGAAGTTGGAGAGTTTCTCGCCAGCCATCAGGCGGGCTGCGATGGAGGCTATGGCGCTGTCGGTGGCTTTGGCGACGAAGGGGACAGTGCGGGAGGCGCGTGGGTTGACTTCGAGGACGTAGATGACACCATCTTTGATGGCGAATTGCACGTTCATCAGGCCCACGACGTTGAGGGCGAGGGCCATTTGGACGGTTTGTTTTTTCAGTTCCTCAACCGTCGCTTCGCTGAGGGAGTGGGGGGGAAGGCAGCAGGCGCTGTCGCCGGAGTGGACGCCGGCTTCCTCGATATGTTCCATGATGCCTGCGACGTGGACGGATTTACCGTCGCTTAACGCATCTACGTCAACCTCGATGGCATTGGAGAGGTATGAGTCGAGGAGGACCGGGGAGGAGCCCGAGACTTGGACGGCGGTGGCGATGTAGCGTTCCAGCTGGGCGTCGTCGCGAATGATTTCCATAGCACGTCCGCCGAGAACGAAGGAGGGGCGGATCACGAGGGGGTAGCCAACGGTTTTGGCCACGGCAAAGGCTTCATCGCGGGAGCGGGCGGTGCCGTTCACGGGTTGTTTGAGGCCTAGTTTGTGGAGGAGTTGCTGGAACCGCTCGCGGTCTTCGGCGAGGTCGATGGCGTCTGGCGTGGTGCCCAAGATCGGGATGCCTTCGTTGGCGAGGGCTTGGGCGAGTTTCAGGGGCGTTTGGCCGCCGAACTGGACGATGACGCCGTGCAGCGTGCCGTTTTCCTGCTCGACGCGCAGGATCTCTAACACGTGCTCCAAGGTGAGGGGTTCGAAATAGAGGCGGTCGGAGGTGTCGTAATCGGTGGAAACGGTTTCGGGGTTGCAGTTGACCATGATGGTTTCATAACCCGCCGCGGTCAGGGCGAAGCAGGCGTGGCAGCAGCAGTAGTCGAACTCGATCCCCTGACCGATGCGGTTGGGGCCGCCGCCGAGGATGACGACCTTTTTGGCCGCTGAAGGGCGGGCCTCGCATTCGACATCGCCCATCGCGGGGACTTCGTAGGTGGAGTACATGTAGGGGGTTTGCGCCTCGAACTCGGCAGCGCAGGTGTCGATGCGTTTGAAGACGGCATGGACGCCGAGGTTGCGGCGGGCGCGGCGGACCTGGGCTTCGTCGCGGCCGGTCAGGATGGCAAGGCGGGCGTCAGTGAAGCCCATCATCTTCAGTTTGCGGATGCCTGCGGCAGAAACAGGCAGGCCTTTGGCGCGGACTTGCGCTTCAACGTCGATGATCTCGCGGATGCGGGCAAGGAACCAGGGGTCGAAGGATGTGATGGCGTTGATTTCGTCATCGCTTAGCCCATGACGCATGGCTTGCGCGATGTTGCGGAGGCGGTCGGGGGTGGCCTCGGACAAGGCCTTGGTGATGGCGACGCGGTCGGGAGCGCCGGGGATATGGATTTCGTCGAAGCCGGTGAGGCCGGTTTCCAAGGAGGCGAGGGCCTTTTGCAGGCTTTCGTGGATGGTGCGGCCAATGGCCATGACCTCGCCCACCGATTTCATGGCGGTGGTCAGGTTGGGGAGGGCGCCGGGGAATTTCTCAAACGCGAAGCGGGGGATTTTGGTGACGACGTAGTCAATGGACGGCTCGAACGAGGCCGGGGTCACCTTGGTGATGTCGTTGTCAAGTTCATCCAGCGTATAGCCAACCGCCAGCTTCGCGGCGATTTTGGCGATGGGGAAGCCGGTGGCTTTGGAGGCCAAAGCAGAACTGCGGCTCACGCGGGGGTTCATCTCGATCACGATCATGCGGCCATCGGCGGGGTTGATCGCCCATTGCACGTTGGAACCGCCGGTTTCCACGCCGATTTCGCGCAGCACGGCGATGGAGCCGTTGCGCATGATCTGGTATTCCTTGTCGGTCAGGGTCAGGGCGGGGGCCACGGTGATGCTGTCGCCGGTGTGGACGCCCATCGGGTCGATGTTCTCGATCGAGCAGACGATGATTGCGTTGTCGGCGGTGTCACGCACCACCTCCATCTCGAACTCTTTCCAGCCGAGGAGGGATTCGTCGACCAGCACCTGCGCCATGGGCGAGGCTTCAAGGCCAGAGCGCACGATGGCTTCGTAGTCGTCGCGGTTGTAGGCGACGCCGCCGCCGGTGCCGCCCAAGGTGAAGGCGGGGCGGATGATGGCGGGCAGGCCCACGTAATCCAGCGCCGCCACGGCCTCGGCCACGCCTGTGGCGATGTCGTATTTGCCGGAGGGCAGTTTGGGGCAAGCGACGATGATGGCTTTGGGGTTTTCCAACCCGATCCGGTCCATCGCTTCGCGGAACAGCTTGCGGTCTTCTGCCATCTCGATGGCCTCGCGCTTGGCGCCGATCAGTTCGACGTTGAACTTTGCCAGCACGCCCATGTCGGCCAGCGCCAGCGCGGTGTTGAGGCCTGTTTGGCCGCCCATGGTGGGCAAAAGGGCGTCAGGGCGCTCTTTTTCAATGATTTTGGCGACGACTTCGGGGGTGATCGGTTCGATATAGGTGGCATCCGCAAGCCCCGGATCGGTCATGATCGTGGCGGGGTTGGAGTTGACGAGGATGACGCGGTAGCCTTCTTCGCGCAGCGCTTTGCAGGCTTGGGCACCGGAATAGTCAAACTCGCACGCCTGGCCGATGACGATGGGGCCGGCGCCGATGATCATGATGGATTTGATATCGGTTCTTTTTGGCATGGTAGCCCCCTTGGTCCAAGCATCGGCAGCGCAAAACTTGCCGGGTTATAGCCATGCGGGCCGGGGGCGCAAGGGGATTCCGGGTGGCAGATTTGGGGTGTCGGCGATCATGCCCGGCGCTGGAGGGTTTCACACCCTCCAGACCTCCGGGGGGATATTTATGAACAAATGAATTGGGGGGACGGGGGGAAGTGTGGGGGCGGCAATGGAAAACGGCCGGAGGTTGCCCCCCGGCCGTTGGTGGTGGTTTGCGAAGGGTCAGCCCTTTTCGCCCACGGCTTTTTCGGCTGCGGCGATGCTTGCTGCGCGTTTTTTCACCTCGTCGCCCATCGGCGGGCCTTTGAAGCGGCGGTTTTCAATGCCGAACCACAGGACCGCAAGAAAGATCAGGAAGGCGGCGGAATAGTACCACAGGCCCGGAACAAAGAGGGTGCCCGGTGTGGTGGCGTCGCCCGGGGTGCCCGGGATCGAGACGACGAAGGCATGGCCCGCGATGATGATCACAACGGTGCCGATGGCCACGATCACGGCGAAGACGGTGTAAAGGCCACCGAGGGTGAAAGAGCCTTTGGTGGTCCAGGTCTTGCCGAGGACCAAAGCGCCTGCGACGATGGGCATGGCGTAAGAG
>JAYSPY010000140.1:0-10405 GCA_043721855.1 Pseudorhodobacter sp. | reverse complement strand
ATACATCAATCCGGTCAGGAAGATCAGCCCAATGATCGCCCGCCCAAGGATCACTTGGTGCAGCGCATAATCGCCTGACAGAAATTTCACCGCCAGATCGTTGATCGACAAAAACACTGCCCCGCCAAGCGCAAAGAAAATGCCGCGTCGGTCGTTGCGGATATTCTGATCAGTCATGCCCCAGTGTCACTTGGTCGCAGTCACGTATCTGTTCCGCCCGCGACACAGCTCAGCCCTTTGCCGCCCTGACCACCCGTTCCAACACCTCCAGAAACCGGGACCGGTCTGCCTTGGAAAAGGGCCGTCCACCGCCCATTCGAAACGGGTCCGCCTCGCGCAGATCGGCCATCAGATCGCGCGTCGCCAACACATTGCCAATATTGGCGCCGGTCAATTCTTCGCCGTTGTGTTTGACCACCCGCGCGCCTGCCGCCACGCATTTCGCGGCCAAGGGTATATCGCCCGTCACCACCACATCGCCGGGGCCGCAAAGATCGGCAATATACTTGTCTGCCTCGTCCGGGCCAGCGGTCACGAACACCGATTCAACCAACGGGTTCGCCGATGGCCGAATGCCGCCGTTTGATACCAGAACCATCCGCATCTGGTGCCGGGTCGCCACGCGTTCCGCCTCTGCCTTCACCGGGCAGGCGTCGGCGTCGATATAGATCGCACCCTTAGCCATACAAAGCCTCAGAATGAAAATTCATGTGATCTTCCATAAAGGTCGACACAAAGAAATAGCTGTGATCATAGCCCTTCTGCATCCGGAACGCCGCATTTTGCCGCCGTTCCATGATGGCACTTGCCAAGGCTTCGGGTTGCAACAGATCCAGAAACTGATCCGCCGCCCCTTGGTCAATCAACATCGGGCCATCAAAGCCGCGCTTTTTCATCAGAAGGGTGGCATCATGCGCCGCCCACTTGGATTGGTCACGGCCCAGGTAAGCGGTGAACTGCTTGCGCCCCCAATCGGATGTCGTCGGGCTGGCAATCGGCGCAAAGGCTGATACCGACCTGAATCGCCCCGGAAAGCTCATGGCAATGGTCAGCGCACCGTGGCCGCCCATGGAATGCCCGGTGATGGCCTGCGCCTCTTCGGCCAAGGGAAAGGCTTTGAACAAGGTCTGCGGCAACTCGTCCGTTACATAATCCCACATCTTGAAGTTCTTGGCCCAAGCGCCTTCGGTCGCGTTCACATAAAACCCGGCGCCTTGTCCCAGATCGAAGGCGGCATCATCGGGCACGCCTCCGCCGCGCGGTGATGTATCGGGAAATACGATTGCGACGCCGTGATCGGATGCCCAGCGCTGCGCGCCAGATTTGATCATCGCGTTCTCATGCGTGCAGCTAAGTCCAGACAGATACCAGATCACCGGAACAGCGCCCTCTTCGGCTTCTTCCGGCAGGAACAGCCCAAACGTCATTTCGCCACCGCAGACGGTTGAGGCATGCGAATACACCCCCTGCACGCCGCCAAATGCGCGATTTTCTGATATGGTTTTCATGGCTTTATCCTTCGCAACGCAATCACTCGTCTCTCTTGTAATTCACCGAGGCGGAAATATCCACGGGGGAGGGGTGCGGGGCGGGGGCAGTCAGCCCCTTCCCCGCCGGTTTTTGACATCAGCGCAAAACCGTCAGGATTTCGCTCGGCGGTTTCTTGCGTCTGGCCACTGCCGGCACCGTCGCTTCTGCGTCCGGGTAACCCACTGGCAGGATCATCGCCGGTTTTTCGGATGCAGCGATGCCCGCGCTTTCTGGCACATGGAAATCCTTGTAGCGCGCGCCATGTGCTGTGGTGCCGTAGCGCTGCGCGAAGATCACAATCAGCCAAAAAGCTATCGCGGCGGCAAGGGCAGCATCATCCGGCAGTCGCACCCGGTCTGGCAGGGGAAATGGCTGGCAGGGGAAATGGCTGGCTGCTGACCTCGCCTTGGCGATACCTTCAGCCGCCCCCGATCAACACCCCCGCAGCAAACACCAAAGCACCGCCCACGACCACCTGAAAGGCCGCGCGCAGGAAAGGCGTTTCCATAAAGCGGTTCTGTATCCATGCAATCGCCCAAAGTTCGACGAAAACCACCGCCATGGCGATGGTCGTCGCAGTCCAGAAATCAGGGATCAGATAGGGCAGCGCGTGACCAAGCCCGCCAATCGTGGTCATGATGCCCGATGCAAAGCCGCGCTTCCACGGGCTGCCCCGGCCTGACAGCACACCGTCATCATGCGCCGCTTCGGTAAAACCCATGGAAATCCCGGCACCGACCGACGCGGCAAGGCCCACCAGCAATGTGGTATGCGTGTTCTGCGTGGCAAAGGCGGTGGCGAATATTGGCGCGAGGGTGGACACCGATCCATCCATCAACCCGGCCAATCCCGGTTGCACCCAAGTCAGAATGAACTGCCTGCGCGCACTTTTATCTTCGGTCTTGCGCGCGCTGGGGTCCAAGTGTTCATCGATCAACGCCTCGGCTTTGCGCTCATGGCCTGCCTCGGCTGCGGCCAGATCGCCGAGCAATTTGCGCGTCGTGGCATCGGTGGTGCGGGCGCTCGCGCGTTCGTAAAACTGGCGCGCCTGATCTTCCATCGCCTCGGCTTCCGCGCGGATACGGTCCAGCGACAGGTTTTCAATCAGCCAAACCGGACTTCGCGCATAAAACCCCGCCACATGTTCGCGCCGGATCAGCGGAATCACATCGCCAAAGCGGGTTTGGTGCAGATCAATCAGCCGCTGACGGTGGCCATCTTCTTCCGCAGCCATCCCGCTGAACACCGCAGCAGAGGACGGATATTCCCCCGCGAGCCGCGCGCCATAGGTACGGTAAATGCTGGCATCGTCTTCTTCAGACGAGATGGCGAGTGCCAGAATTTCCTGTTCGGACAAATCAGCAAACCGGCGGCGACTGCCGAAAGAGGGAAGCATGGGGGGCCTCATAGATTAGAATGGTTCTAATGTAGTAGAATGCTTGGGCGAGGCAAGGGGGATTTAGGTGTGGCTTCGCCTACACTTTTTGAACGAGAGTGACCTTGGCGGCAGTGTTTTTCGCTTCACATTTGAACAGCTTGGGTCTTGCTTCTAAGTATTTTCGCCAAGTTTTTTCAGGTTCTGAACTTATCTTGAGTCTGTGTAGCTTGTGCATTTCTATATTGAGGGTTGTAATCACCATCCCCGCGTCCCCGTGACTGGCAATCAGCGCTGCAACCTTTTCTTCCAGTGTCTCCGGTTTCTTCACACTTGGTGTTATAAGAGGCAGATCGTTGCCCAGCGCGGGTGATGGAGAAATCATGGCTACGAACTTGGAACAAGATTTGCGAAATGTTTCGGGAGCCTTTTCTTCACCTAGCCCAACAATCGTGTACCCAGCCTCACGAAGGTAGACAGCAACATGCGTGTAGTCCCGGTCCGAGGCAGCGATCACCAGAATGTCTGCCTTGCCTGTAAGCATCAATGCAGTGGCTTCAACACATAACAAAATATCGGTCGCATTCTTGCCGACGCCGGAATGCATCAAACGAAAACCCGGCGCCGAGTCCCATGCCGTCAATCGCGCTGCGTTTCCGTAAACGCGCCGGATCACCAAGTCGCCATAGACGCAGGACTTCATGATAATTTGACCAGCCAGCGCTTGCGAGACGTTTTCGCCATCCACCAACACCGCAACGCGTGGCATTTGATAGACAGGCAAATTCAGGCCGGACTGAGATGAAAGATCATTCATGGAAAAAACTCGAATGCTAACAACCCATCCAGTTTTCCCAATAACTATGGCTGTTTGATGGCCCTTAGCCGTTTTCGCGCAGCACCGATCCGGCCAGATACAGCGAGCCGCAAATCAGCACACGGGCGTTTGGTGCTTCGGCGGCGATAGATGCCAGCGCCTCGGCTACCGATCCCGCTACCACCGCATTCATCCCGGCAGTAATGGCCGCATCACGCGTCACTTCGGCGGGCAGCGTGTTCGCCTCGCCGGGGATGGATACCGCGTGAAGGCTATCGACCTGCGCCGCCATCGGGCGCAAATACCCCGCGATGTCTTTGGTGTTAAGCATGCCGCAAATCAGATACGTTTCGCGCTTAGGCATCCGCGCCAGCGTGGCCGCAATCGCAGCGCCGCCTGCCGGGTTGTGCCCACCGTCCAACCACAACTCCACCCCCGGCGCGGCATCGACCAGCGGGCCATGCTTCAACCGCTGCATCCGGGCGGGCCAATCGGCTTTTGTCACCGCAGCCTCGGCATCCCCAACCGCCAAATACCGCAGTGCCATGATCGCAGCCCCGGCATTTTCGATCTGATGCGGCCCCGGCAGATTGGGCAGCGGCAGATCAAGGAGGCCAGTTTCATCCTGAAAGATCAGCCGGCCGCGATCTTCAAACGCGTGCCAATGCTGGCCATGCACCAACAACGGCGCGCCTAAGCGGGCGGCGCGGGCCTCGATCACGGCAAGCCCTTCAGGGTGTTGCGGGCCGACAACGCAGGTGATGCCGCGTTTTATGATGCCTGCCTTTTCACCGGCAATTTCGGCCAGGGTATCGCCAAGATATTGCTGATGATCAAGGCTGACGGGGGTGATGATGGTCAGCGCCGGGTGATCCACTACATTGGTGCAATCCAGACGGCCCCCAAGGCCGACCTCCAGCAGCGTCCAGTCTGCGGGGGTGCGCGAAAAGGCCAGAAACGCGGCGCAGGTGGTGATTTCAAAGAAGGTGATGCTGTCAGACCCGTTGGCCACCATGCATTCATCCAGCAACGCCGCCAACATAGGTTCGCTTATCAACTCCCCCGCCAGCCGGATGCGCTCATGGAACCGCGCAAGGTGAGGTGACGTATAGGCATGCACCTTTGCCCCCCCCGCCTCCAGCCCCGCGCGGATCATCGCTTGGGTGGATCCCTTTCCATTGGTCCCAGCAATATGAATAACCGGCGGCACCCGGCGTTCGGGATTACCCAGCAACTCCAACAACCGCAACACCCGCCCCATTGTCAGATCAATGACCTTGGGGTGCAGTGTCATCATGCGCTGCAAGATGGCGTCCGACGATTGCGTCACGCTTTGACGGCCTTTGGTGTGAACTCGGCCTCAACCGGCGCGGGCAGATCACCCTTGATGGCGGGCGGCAAAGACATCAGCAACCGGATCACCGTCACCAATTCATCGCGCATGGATTTGCGGTGCGTCACCCGGTCCAGCATGCCATGATCCAGCAGATATTCGGCGCGCTGAAAGCCTTCGGGCAGCTTTTCGCGGATGGTTTGTTCGATCACGCGCGGCCCGGCAAAACAGATCAGCGCGTTGGGTTCGGCGATTTGCACATCGCCCAGCATGGCGTAGCTGGCAGTGACGCCACCGGTGGTTGGGTGGGTCAGCACGACGATATAGGGAAGGTTCGCCTCGTTCAGCATTTGCACGGCAACTGTGGTGCGGGGCATCTGCATCAGGCTCAGGATGCCTTCTTGCATCCGCGCGCCACCAGCGGCGGAAAACAGCACCAAAGGGCGTTTCAGTTTTACTGCCTGCGTGGCGGCAGCGATGATGGCATTGCCCACATACATGCCCATCGATCCGGCCATAAAGCTGAAATCCTGGGCCACCGCCACAATCGGGGTGCGCAAAATTTCACCTAACGCCACCAGCATCGCCTCTTTTTCACCGCTGGCTTTTTGGGCGGCCTTGATCCGGTCGGGATATTTCTTCTGATCGCGAAAATGCAGCGGGTCAACGGTGGCGTCTGGCACCTTGACCTCGGTAAAAATCCCGCCATCGAACAGCGCAGTAAAGCGTTCACGCGGAGAGATCGCCATGTGATGATCGCAGTTGGAACAGACGTTCAGATTGTCTGCCAATTCGCGGTGAAACAGCATGGTTCCGCATTCGGGGCATTTCGTCCACAAATTTTCCGGCACCTCGCGGCGCGAAAACAGCGAGTTGATCTTGGGGCGGACGTAGTTCGAAATCCAGTTCATGCCGGTTGCCCTTTGCGCATGTCAGTGTGGATTTCAAATAAGCCCCGGGCGCAGAAAATGCAATGTCGTGCAGCGAGTTTATCCGTCTTTGGCAAGGCCGCTAAGCCAAAGCCACTGCCCAAGGGCAGTCTTGGGCAGTGGCGTCGGGGCGCCTGTTGCAGTCGGTAATATCTTGGTGGCCCGCTTTGCCACGGGTGCGCAGTTATGACCGGATCCTTGGTTGCAACAGGCTGCATGCAGATCCTGCTTATGCGGGTTTTGGGCATCCCTGTGAAGGGCGATGCCGTCAGGTGCCATAGTGATGGCGCATGACAGGTTCACGCACCGCTTTTCCCGGACCGGGAAAGATGTGCACGGCACCGAAAGATCAATTTTTGCGCGTGGCGTGATACCCCAACAGCCTGTCGGCGAAATTGGTCTTGTCACGCTGCAGGGGCGCGAATTGGCCCCTTATTCGGACCGTAATCTTTACACAAAGGCGGTGCGGCGCTTTGCCGATGCGGTGCCCAGTCAGCACCAGCCTGCTGCCGCTGGCAGCTACGGGGTCAAGTTGTTGGTGGCGTTTCTTGCCATGCGTGATGCAGCCCGGTCCGCCACCCGTTGCCAGGTAAACGATGGGGGGATGTGATGGCAAAACTGGTCAGCGGCGCTGCGGCGACAGCGCGTATCCCGGATGGCACGGTGGCATCAATATCGTCATCCTTGGCGCTTGGTTGCCCCGATGCCCTGCTGCGCGCGATTGGTCAGCGGTTTGACGGTTGCGGTCATCCGCGCAGTCTGACCGTGCTAAACCCGATTGCGGCAGGCGATATGTTCGGCGTCAAAGGCATGGATCACATTGCCAAAGATGGCTTGCTGGCACGGATAATCGCGGGATCTTATCCGACGGGATCATCCGATCTGCCGATGCCGGAGATCTGGAAAATGATCGTCGAAGACCGCGTTGCCGCCTATAACGTGCCGTCTGGCATCCTGTGCGATATGCACCGCCATGTGGCCGCACTTCGCCCGGCGTGATGATCACGAAAAGGTAAATCTGGCGCAGGATTTCCGGCAAAGCGCGGGCGCCGGTATTGTTGCGCGTGGCGGATTTGATCGAAGACAATGTAGACCACATGGCGCGGCCGGTAACGCTGGAACCCGGCAAGCCGATCAGCCAAGCGCGCGGCGAAGTTTCGGACGCGGCCGATCTGTGGCGCGGTGATGACCGTGGCGATACGGGGTTGGCCGCCCACGCGCACCTTGGGTGGCGCCACTCTGACCCAGTTGTCGGCGGCTTTCCTTGAGATCGCGTCACACAGAGAGCAGCCTGAATACGAGGGTATTTTGGATAGTCTTTGCCATCACATCCCACCATCTGGTGATCGACCTTACCGGCGGCGCGAATGGCACGTCGCCCGAGTTGCCTGCGACAGTCCTGTTTTCCCATTCCTTTACCTGCAACCAGATGGGCCTGCACTCTGCAAAGCCTATCGCGGAAATGACTGGCGGCACCATTCTGGCCCTTCCAAAGGCGTTTGCGTGGGCGCAGCAGCAGCAAGCGTAAACTTCAGCACAGATCAAAGCGATGCCGGCTTCGGTAAAGCCGAATTAATCGAACACCGTGGGGGGGTGCCTTCGGTGTTCATGTCCACCCTTTTGAACATGATTGCCGGGCTGAAGCCGCCATTCTGCGGCAATATCGCGATCAAGCACCAGATGATCAATGATGTGCTTGCATCAAAGTGTAACATCGTGGTGCTGCGCCAAGCCTTCGCGCTTATCCGCAACATGACTGACGACCAAAACATGACTTTCGGGCTGAAAAACCGCGGTTTGGCTATACCAGACCGTGACAAAACTTTTGCCGATCTTGCCGTCCACATGCACAAAGTCGTGATATCTGCCCCCTCACCAGAAGGACGTATCGCCACATGACGCCAGATATCATCATCATCGGATCGGGCATGGGCGGGGCCACCATGGCCGCAGCCCTTGCCACCACAGGCAAGCGCATCTTGATAGTGGAGCGCGGCAATCGCTTGCCCGATAGCCCAGAGGCACGCGATCCGGTGGCAATCTTTGCGCGCGGCCATTATTGGCCGGACGAGCATTGGCTTGACGGCGATGGCGTGCCGTTCAATCCCGGCAATTACTATGTGGCAGGCGGTAATTCCAAATTCTACGGGGCAGTGCTGATCCGCTACCGCGCGCAAGACTTCGCCCCCTTGCGCCATATGGGCGGCACAACGCCCGGCTGGCCGCTGACTTACGCGCAGATGGAGCCGCATTATCAGGCGGCTGAGGATATGTATCAGGTGCGCGGCGTTTTGGATGAAGACCCGACCGAGCCTGCACATTCCGGCAGCTATAACTTCCCGCCCGTGCCGGATGAACCCGCCATTGCCGATCTGCGTCGCCGGATGCAATCGGTGGGTCTGCATCCGTCATCCCTGCCACTTGGGGTGGATATTGCCGCGTGGCTGAAAGGCGGGCAAACCCCGTGGGATGCGTTTCCCGGCATCACCGTGGGCAAGATGGATGCGGAATCGGTGGGCTTGGCCTACGCGCTGCAACACCCCAATGTGACCTTGCAAACCGACACCCGCGTGATGCGCCTGATCGCAGATGCCGATGGCCGGATCACAGGCATGGAGGTCATGCGCAGCGATACCCGCACAGTGCTTTCGGCCCCGATCATCGTGCTGTGTGCCGGGGCCGTCCAAACGGCGGCGCTGCTGCTGGCTTCGGCGGATGCTGTGCGGCCCACGGGACTGGCGAACCGGTCAGATCAGGTTGGCCGCAATTTCATGAACCATAACCTCAGCGCTGTTTTGGCCCTGCATCCTTTCCGGCGCAATCCATCGGTTTACCAAAAAACCCTTCAGATCAATGATTTCTACCTTGGTGGCGGGCCGCAGGGCGAACCCTTGGGCAATATCCAGCTGCTGGGCAAAATCTCTGGCGCGATCCTGGCATCCGACACGCCGATCCCGCTGCCCTTGGCGCGCTGGATAGCAAATCGGTCGGTTGATCTGCTGGCCATGTCGGAAGACCTGCCCAACCCTGACAGCCGCGTGACGGTGAAAAATGGCCAGATCAGCCTTGATTGGAAACGCTCAAACTGGGCCGCACACATGGCGCTGGTGGCCAAGCTAAAGGAAAAATTGCGCCGCGCGGGCTATCCCATTGTGCTGTCACGCGCGTTCGACAGGCGGACACCGTCACATCAATGCGGCACGGCGCGGATGGGCGCAGACCCAGCCACCAGCGTCGTGAACCCGAATTGCCGCGCCCATGATCACGCCAATCTGTTCATCGTGGATGCGTCGGTGCTGCCCACATCGGCGGCGGTCAACCCCGCCCTGACCATCGCCGCCCTTGCCCTGCGCACCGCCCGACATATCGCAAAGCCAGACTTTGCCATATGATCAAAATCGCCCTCATCACCGGCGGTCAACAGGGCATCGGCCTTGGCATAGCAACCGCCCAGGTCGCTGCGGGCCTCCGCGTTGCCCTCGCCTCTCAGTTCGCCGCCAAATCGCCGGCGGTGATCAACGCACTGGCGCAACGGGGCGATGCTGCGCATTATTTTCAGCACGACTTGTAAGATCTTACGCTTATCCCCGCCCTTTTGAACGCTGTGACCTCAGCCATGGGGCCGATCACAACCTACGTGTCCAACGCGGGCGTTCCAGCCAAACTGCGCGGCGATATGCTGGATATTCTGCCCGAAAATTATGATTTCGTGATGGACGTAAACCTGCGCGGCGCGTTCTTTCTGGCGCAGGATGTGGCCCGCCGGATGCTGGCAGAGTCCAGCGATCATTACCGATCGATCATCTTTGTCACCTCGGTCAGCGCCACCATGGCGTCGATTGAACGCGCTGAATACTGCATATCCAAAGCCGGCGCCGCCATGATGGCCGAATTGTTCACCGTGCGTCTGGCCCCGCATGGCATCGGCTGCTTCGAGCTGCGCCCCGGCATTATTGAAACCGAAATGACGGCAGGGGTGAAGGATGAATACACAGCCGGTATCGAAGGTGGCCTTGTGCCCACCGTCCGCGGGGGGCAGCCATCGGATATAGGGCAAGTGATCGTGCCGATAGCACAGGGCACCATGGCCTTCGCCAATGGCGCGGTCATTCCGGTGGATGGCGGTTTGTCCGTTCACCGGCTTTGGGGTGGAAAGAATGCAAAAATGCAATGATTTCATCAGTATAGGCAGAGAGTCGGCGAGGGCCGTTCTGGCCGAGCGCCTGCCGGGGCCAAGGGTAGTGACGGATCAGGACCATTTTGGTTACGCCTCCCACGCGCTTTTGGGCATTTTTGCCGCCATCGCCCCCGCCGCAAGTCAGGCCCTGGAGGCATTGGCGCAGGGCGAAATGGCCACCTACCACGCGCGGCTTACCCCCACCGTGCCGCTGACCCGCGAGATTTTTTGCGCCCCAACCCGG
>JAYSPY010000139.1:0-10429 GCA_043721855.1 Pseudorhodobacter sp. | reverse complement strand
GCGCGTTTGGGGGTATCCACCCGGACCATCTGGCGCGACATGGCAATTTTGGCGGCTGCGGGCCTGCCTGTGCAGGGCGAGCGCGGGGTTGGCTATCTGCTGCGTGGCGCGATCACTTTGCCACCGATGATCTTGTCAACCGACGAAGCAGAGGCGCTGCAATTCGCGCTGGCATTGGCCTGTGAAACGGATGACCTGCGGTTGGCGCGGGCGGCAAAATCATTGTCAGAAAAGCTGGCGGTGATCTTGCCGCAGGGACCAACTAGTCCGGCTTAGGGTGCCGGAAACACAAAACACCGATCGCGGCGGATCATCAGCCAAAGCACGGTGCCAGGCTTTGGCAAGAACACCCCCGGAACCGACGCGGTTAGCGTTTTGCCATCAAAATCCATCGCGAAATCGACCAGGCTTTCACGGCCAAGATAGCGCGCGCGGGTGACAGTGCCGCGTGCTGCTGTCCCATCGGATGGGGTGGGATTTGGGCCGCGACCAGCCCGGTCAAAGTCAATTTTCAAATGCTGCGGGCGGATGACAATATCCACTTCCGCGCCGTCAGCATGACCGGGCGTCAAGAATGCACCAAAAGGCGTATCGGTCAGCGCGCCCCGCGAGGTGCCGCGTATCACGTTGATATCGCTAAAGAATGAAGCCGCCTCACGGTCTATGGGGGATTTGTAGATGTTGTAGGGCGCACCGCGTTGAACGATGACCCCGTTGCGCATCAGGGCAATTTCATCGCCCATGCGCATTGCTTCTTCCGGCTCGTGGGTGATTAGCAAAACGGCGGTGCCTTCGGCCTTTAGTATGTCAAGTGTGGCATCGCGGATACCGTCGCGAAGACGGTTATCAAGGCCCGAGAACGGCTCGTCCATCAGCATGATGCGGGGGCTGGGGGCAAGTGCGCGGGCAAGCGCCACGCGTTGCTGCTCCCCCCCCGAAAGTTGATGCGGATGCTTGGCGCCAAAACCGGTAAGGGTAACGCGTTCCAAAAGTGCATCCACCCGGCGGGCTTTGTCGGGCCCGCCACCTTTCAGGCCGAAGCCCACGTTTTGGGCAACCGTAAGATGCGGAAAAAGTGCGAAATCTTGAAACATCAAGCCAACAGACCGGGCTTCCGGCGGCAGGCTTTTCAGTCCGTCCGCCACCATCTTGCCGTCGATTTTAACGGTGCCGCTATCCAGCGTTTCAACCCCAGCGATCATACGCAATGTGGTGGATTTACCGCATCCAGATGGTCCCAAAAGGCAGGTGATCTGACCCGCCGCTATTTGCAGCGACACATCACGAACAACCCTGCGGCCCCCAAACGCGCGGTTCAGATCGGTGACCTCTAGTCGGGGCGGCAAGGTCTGCAACGGGGGTATCCGAGTAATTTCGTAAGGTTTCTGACTATCAGCCGGACACTGGCACGGCAAGGGGCGGTGGGGTGCAATGCCGTGGCCCAGAGGGGTGCTGCGTTTCAAATGGTGGCGTTGGTCGCCGCACCATCCAGCACAATGTTTTGTCCAACGGTAAAGCCCGCATATTGGCTGCACAAGAATGCAGCCGCCGCGCCAAATTCTGCCGGGGTGCCATAGTGCCCGACAGGAATACCCGCGCAGCGCTGGATGCGGGCTTGCTCCAACGGGGTGCCCTGCGCTTTGACCACGCCCGCATCCAGCGCATCGGCGCGGTCGGTGGCGCAGATACCCGGCAGCAGCTTGTTGAGGGTGACGCCCCTGCCCGCCACCTGCCCTGCCGTGCAAGCAACAAAACCGGTAAGTGCCGTGCCCGCGGCGTTGGACAGGCCCAGTTACGGGACCGGCGCTTTGACAGATTGCAAGGTAATGTAAACCACCCGGCCCCATTCGCGCGCGGTCATTGCAGGACTCAACGCCTGCATCACGGCAATCGGGGTCAGCATATTGGCATCAATCGCTTAGCTTTGTTAGCTGGCGTAGAAAAACTCTTCCTGCACGATCTTGCCGCCCGCCACATGATACACGGCAACTTCTTGCATCTGGCCGCGCTTGCCAGTTGCATTTTCAGTATAATCCACATCGAAAGTCACCGCAAATCGGTCATTGCCATGTGCGAACGGGCCGCCGACCGTTTGTCTGTGCACGGTCATGCTGTTTTCCCACCAGTCATGCTTGCCTTCAATCGCGGCAATTCCTGTGACTGTCGTGCCATTGCCCATGTCCGCTGCCTCGACCGACTTGGCATCGGGGGCATAAAGCTTGTGCAGGTTCGCCTTCGCACGGTTTTCGCGGCATCCGGCGACCAGTTCCTTGGCAATCTCGTTCAAAGTCATCGCAACCTCCCCCCAAAAAAAATTGTTCGCTTGATGTTCTCACGATACGCCGCTTTTGTGACGCAGCAAAGACGGGTTCGCTGCAACGGTTGCAGGGTGGCGAAGCTTCGCCTATATCCTGCAACGATGTCGCATAGTCCCCTCCTGCCGCCCGAAATTGCCCGCCGCCGAACGTTTGCGATCATCTCGCATCCTGATGCTGGCAAAACCACTTTAACGGAGAAATTCCTGCTGTTTGGTGGCGCTATTCAAATGGCGGGTCAGGTGCGCGCCAAGGGCGAGGCGCGGCGCACCCGGTCTGATTTCATGAAGATGGAACAGGAACGCGGCATTTCGGTTTCGGCTTCGGCGATGTCATTTGATTTTCGGCACTATCGGTTCAATCTGGTCGATACCCCCGGCCACAGCGATTTTTCCGAAGACACATACCGCACTCTGACCGCCGTTGATGCGGCCATCATGGTGATTGACGGGGCCAAGGGCGTCGAATCGCAGACACGAAAGCTGTTCGAAGTGTGCCGGTTGCGCGATTTGCCAATTTTGACATTTTGCAATAAAATGGACCGCGAAAGTCGCGATACGTTTGAGATTATTGACGAAATCCAACAAAATCTGGCGATTGACGTGGCGCCGGCATCCTGGCCGATTGGGATGGGCCGTGATTTCCTTGGCTGCTATGATATTTTGCATGACCGTCTGGAATTGATGGACCGCGCCGACCGCAACCGCGTGGCGGAAACCATTCAGATCAACGGTTTGGACGACCCGAAACTGGCGATGCATATTCCGGCCGGGCAGTTGGCGACGTTGCTCACCGAGCTGGAAATGGTGCGGGAATTGCTGCCCGCGTTTAACCGGCAGTCGTTCATGGAAGGCCATATGACGCCGATCTGGTTTGGGTCGGCGATCAATTCTTTTGGTGTCAAGGAACTGATGGACGGCATGGGCGAATACGGGCCAGAGCCACAGGTGCAAAAGGCCGTGCAGCGGGGTGTTGCCCCCGAAGAAACGACAGTAACGGGGTTTGTGTTCAAAGTGCAGGCCAATATGGACCCAAAGCACCGAGACCGCGTGGCGTTTGTGCGTCTTGCCTCGGGGCATTTTGAACGCGGCATGAAGCTGACGCATGTGCGGTCTAAAAAGCTGATGGCGGTGACAAATCCGGTGCTGTTTCTGGCCGCCGACCGGGAATTGGCTGAAGAAGCCTGGGCCGGCGATATCATCGGCATTCCGAACCACGGGCAGCTGCGCATTGGCGATGCATTGACCGAAGGCGAAGCACTGAAGTTCACAGGGATTCCCAGCTTTGCGCCCGAATTGCTGCAAGTGGTGCGGGCGACTGATCCCCTGAAGGCCAAGCATCTGGAAAAGGCGCTGATGCAGTTTGCCGAAGAGGGTGCGGCCAAGGTGTTCAAGCCGATGATCGGATCCGGCTATATCGTCGGCGTGGTGGGCGCATTGCAGTTTGAAGTTCTGGCCAGCCGCATTGAACAGGAATATTCGCTTCCGGTCCGGTTTGAGCCTTCGCAGTTTACCTCGGCCCGCTGGGTTTCGGGGGCCAAGGCGATGGTTGAAGCTTTTGTGAACGTAAACAAAGGCCATATCGCGGTCGATAGTGACGGAGACATGGTTTATCTGACGCGACTGCGCTGGGATATCGACCGGGTGGAACGCGATCACCCTGAATTAAAGCTGACCGCGACCAAGGAAATGATGGTTTAGCGCCGGGGCTGAGGGTGATCTTGACCCCCTTGGCTATTTCCGGTAACCAGCACCTTGGTTTAACAGCCAAAGACGCCGGGACGCCCGGAAAACTAGCGTCCCTTCATTCAATGCGGTCCGATACCGCATTTCATAGGACGCACATGACCAAATTTTCCGACCTCGCGCTGGACCCGCGCGTACTTCAAGCCGTTCAAGAAGCCGGCTACGAAATTCCAACCCCGATTCAGGCGCAGGCAATACCGCATGCTTTGCAAGGCAAAGATGTGTTGGGTATTGCCCAAACCGGCACCGGCAAAACCGCCAGCTTTACACTGCCGATGATCACCTTGCTGGGGCAAGGCCGGGCAAAGGCGCGGATGCCGCGCAGTCTTGTTTTGTGCCCAACCCGCGAACTGGCGGCGCAAGTGGCCGAAAACTTTGAGGTTTACGCCAAATACACCAAGCTGACCAAGGCTTTGCTGATTGGTGGTGTATCTTTTGGTGAACAGGACAAGTTGATTGATCGCGGCGTGGATGTGTTGATCGCGACGCCGGGGCGACTTCTGGATCATCATGAACGCGGCAAACTGTTGTTGACCGGCGTGCAGATCATGGTGGTGGATGAGGCCGACCGGATGCTGGATATGGGCTTCATCCCAGATATCGAACGCATTTTTGCGCTGACGCCGTTCACCCGCCAGACGTTCTTTTATTCGGCGACAATGGCACCGGAAATAGAACGGCTGACCAATACATTTTTGTCGAATGCGGTAAAAATCGAAGTGGCACGGCAGGCGACATCGTCTGAGACGATTGAACAAAAGCTGTTCTCTATAACGCCCGCACGCAAGGACCGGTCTTTTGCCGATAAACGGTCTGTTTTGCGCGCGTTGATCCGCGCCGAGGGCGAGGCTTGCACCAACGCCATCATCTTTTGCAACCGCAAGATGGATGTGGATGTCGTTGCCAAGTCTTTGAAACAGCACGGCTTCAACGCGTCGCCCATTCACGGCGACCTGGACCAGTCGGTGCGCACCAAGACGCTGGACGGGTTCCGCGATGGGTCTGTGCATTTGTTGGTGGCGTCTGATGTGGCGGCACGCGGGCTTGATATTCCCGCCGTCAGCCATGTGTTCAACTTTGATGTGCCATCGCATCCAGAGGATTATGTGCACCGCATTGGCCGCACCGGCCGGGCGGGGCGTTTGGGCAAGGCCTTTACCATATCGACCCCGAATGATGCCAAATATCTGGCGGCGATTGAGGCTTTGGTAAAAAACCCGATTCCTGCGGGTACCTTGCCAGAGGGATTTGTGTTGGCAGACGCCGGTGATGCACCAGCACCCAAGCCGCGCGAAGAGCGCAGCACAGCTGGCCGCAGCCGCAGCCGTGGCGGGCGCGACCGTAGCGATGGCCAGAAGGCCGCACCGGTGGCCGTTGTCATGCCAGACGCCGTCCAAACCGCTGTGCCGGTTGTTGAAGCCGCATCAAACCCCGTGCATGTGCACACGCATTCGCACCGCGAAGAACAGCCGCGGGAAGATCGGCGCGATCGCGGTGGCGAACGCGGCGGCGAGCGCGGCAGCGAGCGGACTGGCGAGCGGACGCCAGACCGCACAAACGAACGCTCTGGCGAACGTTCTGGCGACCGTTCTGGCGACCGCACAAGCGAGCGCACGAATGACCGTGGCAATGATCGGCGTGATTACCGTCGTGAAAGCGGCGGTAGCAACGGCGTGGTTGGCATGGGCGACCATGTGCCGGACTTCATTCTGCGCAGCTTTCACATTGCAGCCGCCCCGATCACCGAGGCAGAGATGAACGAACCCGAAGGCGAAGCCCCCGATGTGGAAGAAATGATCGACAGCAGCAGCGACGCGTAACGCAGCGGCTGATTGTCGGACAAAAAGAAAATCCCGCAGCCCTGAACAGGGTGTGCGGGATTTTTCGTTTTTCAGCCTGGGTAAAATACCACTCATCGGCCCTTACGGGCAATCTTCGTTTTTGCTAGGTAAAGACTGCGGGTACGGGCTGATAAGCGGCGGTTGCACCTTATCCGTCCGTCAGACGGCTAACCACAATCGTGACCTCTGGCTTCTTGCCGATTTCTTCCATCGCGACCTGGCGGGTGACGCGGCGAATGGCCTCGTCCAGTTTGTCGTCATCGCGCAATATTTTCGCCCCGGCTTTGGCGATGAATGCGCCCAGTTCGGCCTCCATCACTTCGGCCACGGGTTTGCCGCGTTTGCCCATTTCTGGCAGGCCCATGGTTTCAACCCACGGATCCCCCAAAGCCTCGTCCGCTTCGTCCAAAATCACGGTAACCAGAACATGACCGCCAAGCGCCATGCGGATGCGGTCGCGCACCACGCCGTCCATAGCACCAATCAGCACCGACCCATCCAGATAGGAGCGCCCGGTTTCAATGTATTCGGCAACCACGGGCTTTGCACCAGTGATGTCGATCATCATGCCGTTGGTGACAACTTCGGTCGCGATGCCTTTGGCCGCCCCGATTTTGGCATGTTCACGCAAGTGCCGGTGTTCGCCGTGCATCGGGATCAGCATCGCGGGTTTCAAAATGTCATGTACCGTTTCAAGATCAGGCCGGTTGGCGTGACCCGACACATGGTAAAGACCGTTTGCATCATCCTGCACATCAACGCCCATTTCGGAAAAAGCGTTATAGATGCGCAGCACTTCACGTTCATTGCCGGGAATTGTTTTCGATGAAAACAGGAACAGATCGCCCTCTTTCATCTCATGCCCCAGATACTTACCCCGGCTGAGCTGGGCCGATGCAGCGCGGCGTTCGCCCTGGCTGCCAGTGACGATCAGCATCAGGTTGCCGCGCGGTATATCGAGCGCTTCTTCGGGTGATACGGTGCGCGGGAAGTTTTTCAGCACGCCTGATTGTTCCGATGCCGTAACCATGCGTTTCATGGCGCGACCGAGCAGACAGACGGAGCGATCAGCCGCACGCGCGGCTTCGGCCAATGTTTGCAGGCGAGCGACGTTGGAGGCAAAAGTCGTTGCCACAACCATGCCTTTCTGACCCTTGATCAGTTCTGCAATCGGGTCTTTCAGCGTGGCCTCTGACCGGCCTGCATGGGTGGAAAACACGTTCGTGCTATCACACATCAAGGCCTTTACCGGCGCCTCAGCAGCCAGCGCGCGCATTGCAGCCTCATCAAAGCCTTCGCCGACAACGGGGGTGGCATCCAGTTTGAAATCGCCGGAATGGATGACGCGGCCTGCCGGTGTGTCGATGATCAGCATGGAACACTCGGGGATCGAATGGCTGATCGGCAGAAATTGCACCTTGAAGGGGCCAGCCTCAACCACTTCGGGGCGCGCACCAACGGTGGTGATCACGTCATTGGGCAGACCGTATTCTTCCAGCTTCAACCGCCCGATGGTGGCGGTGAATTTGCGGGCGTAGACTTTTTTCTTCAGTCGCGGCCACAGATGGCCCAAGGCACCGATATGGTCTTCGTGGGCGTGGGTGATAAAAATTGCCTCAACCCGGTCAAGGCGTTGCTCCAGCCATTTCAGATCCGGCATGATCAGATCCACGCCGGGGGTGGATGACATTTCAGGGAAGGTCACACCCAGATCGACGACGATCAGGCGTTCTTTGTCTTCCGGCCCGTATCCATAGACATAGGTGTTCATGCCAATTTCGCCAGCCCCGCCAAGGGGAAGGTAGATCAGCCGGTTCTTACCGCTCATGCTGCGCGTCCTGTTCTTTGTTGTAGTCGTGGATCAGAACAAGACCGTGCATGGTCAGATCGTCCTCAACAGCGTCAAATAAATCAAATCCTTGGGCAAACAAGGTGGCAAGGCCACCCGTCGCTATAACCTTCATTGGGCGACCCCGCTCTGCCCTTATCTGGCGCACGATGCCTTCCGTCAGGCCAATATAGCCCCAATACACGCCTGACTGCATGCAGGCCACCGTATTCGTGCCAATGACCTGCGACGGTTTGGAGATATCGACATGCGGCAGGGCGGCTGCGGCCATATGCAGCGCCTCAAGGCTAAGGTTGACGCCGGGGGCAATGACGCCGCCGATATAAGCACCATCGCTGTCGACCACATCGAAAGTGGTGGCGGTGCCGAAATCAACAATGATCAGGTCACCGCCATGGCGCACAAAACCCGCATGGGTGTTGACCAGACGGTCGGGGCCGACGGTGACGCCGAGGTCGACGCGGGGCGGTGTGGGCAGGCGGCATTCAGGTTTGCCGACCACCAGCGGGCGGCAATCGAAATAGCGATTGCACAGCACCCGCAGGTTGAACACCACGCGGGGAACGGTGGATGAAATGATGGCTTCGGTGATCTGTGCGTTGGTTTTGGTCAGGTTCAACAGCGAGGTGAGCCAGACGAAATATTCATCCGCCGTGCGTTTGTGATCGGTGGCGATGCGCCAAGTGGCCACAAAACGCGCACCATTCCAGATGGAAAATACAGTGTTGGTATTGCCGCAGTCGATGGCCAGAAGCATATCGGTGCCTACCTCAAAAGAACACATCAGCGGCGGAAATGGCCATGCGGCCCGTCAATGTATTAAGCACCAAAGCGCCGCTTTCATCAATCGTCTCGAACCGGCCTACATGCGTGGCAATCCCGGTGCGCGCGGTTATCGTCTCACCCAACCGTGCCGCATGGGCCAGCCATTCGGCGCGCAGGGGGGCGAAGCCGATGGTGGTCAAGGCGTTTTCCCAGCGGGCAAAGGCGGGGGCCAAGTGGTTAAGAAACGCCTCAGGCGTTACGCGGTGACCAGTCTCGTGCAGCAGGCTGACGGGGGGGGTGGCCCCGGATTCAAGCTGTGACGCATCTGGTACGGCGATCAGGTTGACGCCGATGCCGACGGCCAAGTGGCTGGCAGATTTGCCAGCGCCTGCGGATTCAAGCAGTATCCCCGCCAGCTTGCCGCCGTTCAGCAGCACGTCATTGGGCCATTTCAGCGCAAAGGCATTCGTCATGCCTGTGACGGCAATGCAAGCCTCGCGCAGCGCCAGGGCGGCGGCAAAAGACCGAAGGGCAATGATATCCAGCGCCTCGGCGGGTTTCATGACAAGCGTTGCGTGGAAATTGCCGCGCGGGCTAAGCCATGCGCGCGCCCGCCTGCCCCGGCCAGCGGTTTGCGTTCCCGCCAGTATCCATGCCGGGCCAGACAGGGATGGGGCCAAACGCGCAGCCTCGGCATTGGTGCTATCCACCGATGCCAAGACATGGCGCGCAACCCCGTCGGGCCACGGATCAGGGGCTGACAAGGGCTTCGGCGGCGCTGGCGGCAAGGGGCTCGATGCCAAACAGATTGATGATGCCGAATACCATGGTTGCCGCCACGGCGACCAGCATCAGCCACTGTGCGGGCACCATTGGGGTGTCGATCTCATCGCCCTGTTTGCCAAAATACATGTAGAACACGATGCGCAGATAGTAGAACGCGCCGATCACCGATGCCACCGCCCCGGCCAGCGCAAGCCATGTCATGCCCGCATCGACCGCCGCTTGCAGCACGTAGAATTTGGCGAAAAACCCCACCATAGGCGGCACGCCGGCCAAACTGAACAGCAGCACCAGCATGGCGAAGGCTTTCAGCGGGTCGCGCTTGGAATACATGTTCAGGCTGTCAATCGTGGTGATCGGGCGGCCGTCTTTTTCCATCGACAAGATAAACGCGAAAGTGCCCACATTCATGGTCACATAAATCGCCATGTAAATCAGCATGGCCTTCACGCCGCCCGCAGTGCCCGCTGCAAGGCCAACCAGCGCATAGCCCATATGGGCAATCGACGAATAGGCCATCAGGCGTTTGATGTCGCGCTGACCGATGGCGGCGATGGCCCCAAGGAACATCGACGCCACGGCAAGCGCTGCAAGCACCTGTCCCCAATCACCGGGTATCGTCCCAAATGCATCTTGCATCAGGCGCGCAATCAGCGCCATTGCGGCGACCTTGGGTGCCGTGGCGAAGAACGCCGTCACAGGCGTGGGCGAGCCTTCGTACACATCCGGCGTCCACATGTGAAAAGGCGCTGCAGAGACTTTGAACGCAAGGCCCGACAGCATGAAGACAAGACCGAACAGCAGGCCAAGCGGCACATCCCCTTCGGCAAGCGTGCTTAGGATGCCGCTGAACAGCGTGGTCCCGGCAAAACCGTAAGTCAGCGATGCACCATAAAGCAAAAGACCAGACGACAAAGCGCCAAGGACAAAATATTTCAGGCCCGCCTCGGTTGATTTGGCGCTATCACGGCGGAACGAGGCGATGACGTAAAGCGCCAGTGATTGCAGTTCAAGGCCCATATAAAGCGTCATCAGATCGCCCGCAGACACCATCACCATCATGCCAACGACAGACAGCGTAATCAGGACCGGGTATTCAAAGCGCAACAAATCGCGGCGTTGCATGTAATC
>JAYSPY010000138.1:0-24399 GCA_043721855.1 Pseudorhodobacter sp. | reverse complement strand
TGGCCCCAGCCCACGGTGATGCCCAGCGCCTGCATTTCCTTTACCCGCGTCAGGCCCCGGCGTTTGGGATAAGTGTCATGCCGCCCTTGCAGGGTGATGTTGATCAGCGGGTTGGGAATAGCGGTCATCCCCGATTCCGCGATCAGCGGCAGCAGTTTTGAGACATAGTAATTGTCCATCGAATGCATCGAGGTCAGGTGACTGCCTGCGGCGCGGGCGCCAAGGCCGTGGCGGGTGACCTCGGCGGCAAGCGTTTCGACATGGCGGCTGTGGGGATCGTCGGTCTCATCACAATGAAGGTCCAACATCAGGCCACGCTCGGCGGCAAGGCGGGCCATATCGCGGACGGACGCTGCACCGTCTTCCATCGTGCGTTCGAAATGCGGGATGCCGCCGACCACATCAACACCCATATCCAGCGCGCGGATCAGGTTGGCGCGGCCTGTCGCTGATCGGTACAACCCGTCTTGCGGGAAGGCCACGAGTTGCAGATCAATGTAGGGGGCGACAAGGCGTTTCACCTCCAGCATGGCGGTCACGCCGCGCAGGTGATCTGGCGTGGTGTCAACATGGGTGCGGATGGCCAGCAGGCCCATCGAGGCCGCCCAATCGCAATAGGTGACGGCGCGGGTGACCATGTCATCGACGGATGCCATGTCGCGAAGTTCGCCCCACAAGGCGATGCCTTCCAGCAGGGTGCCCGATGCGTTTACACGGGGGGTACCGTAGCTGAGGGTGGCATCCATATGGAAATGCGGATCT
This sequence comes from Pseudorhodobacter sp., assembly GCA_043721855.1. Lineage (GTDB taxonomy): Bacteria > Pseudomonadota > Alphaproteobacteria > Rhodobacterales > Rhodobacteraceae > JACMNW01. Next base: position 23,637 of record JAYSPY010000138.1, on the reverse strand, counting down.
ACAAAGGGCGGCGATACCAGATCGCCGGTGGCGTCGATGATGCGGCGCGCGTCATCTGGCAACTGGCCAAGGGCGGCAATACGGTCGCCCCTGATGCCTATATCGGTCACGGTGCCGCCCGGCAAAGTGCCGCCTTTGACGATCAGATCAAACATCAGCGTTCACCTTTGTTATAGGGCACCATCAGGGCGGCGGGCACACTTGCGCGGCGCGACATCAGGATCAGCGCCAGAATGGACAGCACATAAGGGGCCATCAGGAACACCTGATAGGGCAGATTTGCGCCAAGCGGGGTTTGTTGAAGCCGCACTTGCAGCGCATCGAAGGCGGCGAACAGCAAGGCCCCCAGCACTGCCTTGCCGGGCCGCCAAGCGCCAAACACCACAAGGGCCACGCAGATCCAGCCGCGGCCGTTGACCATCTCGAAGAAAAAGCTGGAAAAGGCAGATAGCGTCAGGAAACTGCCACCGACCGCCATCAGGCCGGAACCTATAATGACCGCCCCCATGCGAAGGCCAGTGACGGACAGGCCCTGTGCCTCTACCGCGCTCGGGTTTTCGCCTGCCGCGCGCAGGGCAAGGCCAAGTGGGGTGCGGAACAAGACCCATGCGGTCAGGGCGGCGGTTGCAAAGGCGGCATAGGTCAGCGGGGTTTGCGAAAACAGTGCTTCGCCGAGGATCGGGATTTTTGACAGGAGCGGGATTTCCAGCGGCAGGAAGGGGTCGATCTTGGGTGGGCTGGTCACTTCGGGCAGGATCAAGCGGTAGGCGAAGGAACTGGTCGAGGTGGCAAGCAGGGTCACGCCAAGGCCCACGACATGCTGACTTAACCCGAAAGGCACGGTCAAGGTGGCGTGCAACAGGCCAAACAGCATGCCCGCAAGCATCGCCACGCCAACGCCGCCCCACAAAGGCATGCCCTGATAAACTGCCATCCAGCCGGTAAAGGCGCCGATCACCATGATGCCTTCGATGCCAAGGTTCAGAACGCCTGCGCGCTCGCAGATCAGCTCTCCCATGGTGGCAAAGATCAGCGGGGATGCAATGCGCACGGCGGCGGCCCAGAAACTGGCACTGAGCAGGATGGTGATCAGGTCCATCGCGGCTCCCGACGTTTTGAGTGTAAAAATAGCTGAGTTGGAGGCCCCGCTTTTGGCAACCGATCCCAGACCTGAGGGTGCGGTCTAATCATCCCCGCACCACCTTTACCCGGATCAGCAGGATCGCCAGCACCATATACAACAATGCAATCGCCAGCAGCATATCGGCGATATAGGTTGGCACATCGGCGGCGCGGCTCATCGCGTCGGAGCCGACGAAGATACCGGCAACGAAAATGGCGGATATGATCACTCCCAAAGGGTGCAGCAGTGCCAGCATGGCAACGATAATGCCGGTGTAGCCAAAGCCGGGCGACAGATCGAGGCTGAGATGGCCTTTCAGGCCTGCCACTTCGGAAAACCCCGCCAGCGCCGCGAGGCCACCTGACAGGAGCGCAGTTTTTACCAGCACGGCGGTGACGGGCATACCAGCAAAGCGGGCGGCGGTTGGGTTTTGACCGATGGCACGCATCTCGAAACCAAGCGTGCTGCGGGTTTGAATGACCCAAACGCCGAGTGCTGCAATCAGCGCCAGCGCGAAACCCCAATGCAGGCGCAAACCGTCGATGATACGGGGCAAACGCGCCTCTTTGATCAGGGCCACTGATTTGGGCCAGCCCATGCCAGCAGGATCTTTCATCGGACCTTCGAGCAAGTAGGACACAAACAGCGCCATGATAAAATTGATCATCAGGGTGGTGACAACTTCGTCGACCCCAAGGCGGGTTTTCAGCAGGGCCGGGCCAAGCAGCACCAAAGCGCCGGCCAAGACTGCGCCTAGCGCCATGGCGGGCAGGGCAAAGGGCGCGGGCACGGCACCGGTGCCAAGCAAAACAGTGATGATCGCCCCGGCGTAAAGCTGCGCCTCGGCCCCGATGTTCCACAGTTTGGCCCGAAACGCGACAGCCACGGACAGGCCTGTGAAAATCAGCGGCGTGGCGCGGTTAAGGGTTTCCAGCAGCGCGAATTTTGTCCCCACAGCACCTTGTACGATCAAACCCAACGTCGCGAAGGGGTTTGCGCCTGCTATCAGCGCCAAAAGCGATGCGGTGATGACGGTTGCCAGCAGCGCCAGCGCGGGCAAGGCTATTTGGCGGGCCAGCCCCGGATTGAGAATCGGTTCAAGCCGCATTCAGCGCCGCCCTGAAGCCATCGCCAGCCATCCAGATACCAAGGTCTGGCGCTGTCATTGACCCGCGCGCAAAGCCGGGTGAAAGGCGGCCTTCGGATATCACATGAATAATGTCCGACAAGCGCATGATTTCATCCAGATCTTCGGATATCAGCAGGATGGCGGCACCCGCATCGCGCGCTTTGATCAGTTGTCCATGCACATAGGCAATCGCACCCACATCCAGGCCGCGCACGGGTTGGTTGGCCAGAATAACCTGCGGCCCCGGTTCCAGAACGCGGCCAAGGATCAGCTTTTGCATATTACCGCCAGACAGCAGGCGGATACGGGTTTGCGGGCCGGGGCAGCGCACATCATAATTCAGGATAATCCGGGCCGCAAAAGCCTGTGCGGCGCGCCAGTTCATCCAGCCAAAGCGGCTATAGGGCGATGTTGCATAGGCTTCGAGAACCGCGTTTTCGACAAGCGAAAAATCTGCAACCGTTCCGGTTTTATGGCGATCTTCGGGGATGCGGGCAATGCCTGCCTGCACTGCTAGGCGCGGCGTCCAGTTGGCGATGACGGCCCCATCAAGAAGCATCTGGCCAGTGGAGGGCAACACAAGCCCCGAAATCACATCCGCCAAGGCCGTCTGTCCGTTGCCCGACACGCCCGCCAGCCCGATGATCTGGCCTGCACATAGGTCAAGAGTGATTTCGCGCAAGCCCGGTGCGGCCCCGACCGGGCGCGTGCTGACAGCTTGCAGCCGCAGCTTGGCACGGCCCGCAGGCCGGGGGGCGATGCGTGGATGGGCCACATCGCCGCCCACCATCAGGGTCGCCAGTTTTGCGGCGTCGGTATCAGTGGTATCAACCGTAGCGACCACGCGGCCATGGCGCAGCACGATGCAGCGTGACGCAATCGCCATCACCTCGTGCAGTTTGTGGCTGATGAACAGGATCGACAGCCCCATTGCGGTGGCACGGCGCAGGGTTTCAAACAGAGCATCGGTTTCTTGCGGCGTCAGCACAGCGGTGGGTTCATCAAGGATCAAAATACGCGCGCGGCGGTAAAGGGCTTTGAGGATTTCGACGCGCTGCCGTTGGCCTACCGTTAGTCGCCCAACCACCGCGTCAGGGTTCACATCCAACCCAAAATCAGCACTTAGCCCGGCGATTTTCCTGCGTGCGGCGGCCCTGCCCTGCCCCAGCCGCCACAGGCTTTGCGTGCCCAGACAGATGTTATCAAGCACCGTCAGATTATCGGCCAAGGTGAAATGCTGATGCACCATCCCGATGCCTGCGGCCAAAGCGGCCTTAGGCTTGCCGGGTGGCAAGGGTGCGCCAAGCACCGCCACCTCGCCCTGATCGGCGGTGTAATGGCCAAACAGGATGTTCATCAGCGTGGTTTTGCCCGCGCCATTTTCACCCAGCAATGCCACCACCTCACCCCGATGCAGGGTCAGGCTGATGGCATCATTGGCGACAAGCGGGCCAAAGCGCTTGGTGATCCGGTCAAGGCGCAGGACGATATCCTGCGCCTTAGCATCCGTTGGGGTCACGACGATTTTGGTTCTGTATCATCGACGGTGACGGTGAACGTGCCGGCCCTGATTTCCGCCTCACGCGAGGCCACAAGATCCAGGGCTGGTTGCGGCACTTTGCCTTCAAACGTGCCAAGCGGGGCCAAGGCGCAGCCGCCTTCAATAAGGGTCGAATAGACGCCGTAATTGTCTGCCTTGAAGTTACCCGCCAACACCGCTTCGACGGCTTTGTTGAAGGTCGGCTCAAAATTCCAAAGGGCTGACGCGACTACGGTATCGGGATAGTCGGCCTGAGTATTTATGACGTTGCCAATCGCCAGCACGCCCTTTTCCTTGGCGGCATCCGACACGCCAAAGCGTTCGGCATAAAGCAGGTCGGCACCGCCTTCGATCATGGCAACGGCGGTCTCTTTGGCTTTTGGTGGATCAAACCAAGATCCGATGAAGCTGACCTGAAACTTGATGTCTGCATTCATTTCGCGCGCGCCTGCCATGAAGGCGTTCATCAGACGGTTCACTTCGGGGATCGGGAAGCCACCGACCATGCCAATATTGCCCTTGGTCATCGCACCCGCAATGATGCCCGACAGATAGGCCGCATCCTGAATGTAGTTGTCAAACACCGACAGATTGGCCAGCGCGTCATCGGGCAGGAAACTGGACCCCATCAGGAATGCGACGTTGGGGTATTCGGCGGCCACTTCGCGGGCTTCAGCCTCGGCGCCAAAAATCTCGCCCACAATCAGTTTGACGCCGCTTTCGGCATATTCGCGCATGACGCGGGGGTAATCGGTGTTGGCGACGTTTTCGGTATAGGTGTAATCCACCACGCCCGCCGCTCTTGCCGCCTCTGCTGCCTGGTGGATGCGGCTGACCCATTGCTGTTCAACCGGCACAGTGTAGATGCCAGCAACCTTGAGAGGTTCCGCCGCAAAAACATGCCCCGGCAGCAGGCCAGTGCCCAAGGCGAAAACGCTGCCGCCAAGCAACAGGCCGCGCCGGGATATGTGTATCATAAATCGTGTGGTCATCATTGCCCCCAATGTTAAGTGCTTTAATCTTTGACCAGATGGTAAAGCCCAACCGCGATTCGTCACAAGCGCTGTATGAAAATAACAGCGCAATCCGCCACCGATTATGACATGAATTTCAACCGGAGAGCAGACCGCCTTGTTTTCAGTCGCTTTTCTGAAATACGGCTTACGAAGTAATCGTTACAGGCAGCACGGCACGTGAAGAAATTGTTACAAAGCGCCGATACATGGGCTTGCAAGAATCCTATTTGGATCGTTAGCTGCCTGTCATAATTCCGCAACTTGCGTGGGTGGGCAGCAAACGCCATGGCAGGACCAAGCGGAACTAACACGTTTTTAACTGGGAGACATCTTATGACATCAAGAAAAACACTCGCAACCACAGTCAGCATTTTGGCAATGTTGACCTCGACCATCGCACAGGCCGACGCCATGTCCGATCTGGTTGCAGCAGCCACCGCTGAAGGCCAGTTGACCACAATCGCCCTGCCGCATGATTGGTGCGGTTATGGCGCAGTGATCGATGGCTTCAAGGCCAAATATCCCGGCATCACAGTCAATGAATTGAACCCGGACGCGGGTTCCGCAGACGAAGTTGAAGCGATCAAAGCCAACAAAGACAACAAGGGCCCGCAAGCGCCCGACGTGATCGACGTGGGCTTGGCCTATGGTCCGTCGTCCAAGGCCGAAGGTCTGACGCAGCCTTACAAAGTCGCCACCTGGGACGAGATTCCAGACGGCATCAAGGATGCTGAAGGCCATTGGTATGGCGACTATTACGGCGTGATGTCGTTTCTGGTGAACAAAGATCTGGTCGCGAATACACCTGCCGACTGGGCGGATCTGATGAAGCCGGAATATGCGGGCCAAGTGGCCCTTGCCGGTGATCCGCGCGCATCAAATCAAGCGATCCTTGCCGTGCATGCGGCGGGTCTTGGTTCCGGTGCGGCGGCGGGCGAAGCGGCTGGCAAGGCCGGACTCGACTTCTTTGCGGCGCTGAACAAGGCGGGCAACTTTGTGCCAGTGGTCGGCAAAGCGGGCACCTTGGCACAGGGCACCACGCCGATTGTGGTGATGTGGGACTATAACGCGCTGGCCGCACGCGACACGCTGGCAGGCAACCCGCCGGTTGAAGTGGTGGTTCCCGCAACCGGCATTCAGGCGGGCGTCTATGTGCAGGCTATTTCTGCCTATGCGCCGCACCCAAGTGCCGCAAAGCTCTGGATGGAATATCTTTATTCCGACGAAGGGCAGCTGTTGTGGCTGAAAGGCTACTGCCACCCGGCCCGCTTTAACGCCATGGTTGCAGCCGGCAAAGTGCCACAAGAGCTGATTGATGCCCTGCCACCAGCAGCCTCCTACAATGCTGCCTACTTCCCGACACTGGAAGAAGTAGACGCCAACAAGAAAGCCGTCGTGGATGGTTGGGATGCCACCGTTGGCGCGAACGTCCAGTAAGATTTAACGACCACACCCGCCCCTGCCATTGTGCCGGGGCGGGTGATCCATTCTGAAACCGGGCCGACAGTGCCTTGGGCAATCAATGACGGGGACGGTCATGCAGCCAGACAGCCAAAGCGCGGTGGCCGCAACGCCCACGACAAGGCGCGCACTGCGTCTGCCAATGCATTGGTTTGGCTTACTGCCATTTGCGATCTTCACCCTGCTGTTTTTGATCATGCCGACAATGAAAATTGTCATCGGCGCGTTTCAAACGCCGGCAGGCAGCTTTACGCTGCAAAACATTGCTGATCTGAACACACCGTCGATCCTGTCGGCCTATTGGACCTCGATCAAGCTTTCGCTGATCTCGGCTGCTCTTGGCTGCGCTATCGGGTTTGCAATGTCGGCGGGCGTGGTGTTGGGCGGTTTGCCGAAATGGCTACGCAGCCCGCTTTTGACATTTTCTGGCGTGGCATCGAATTTTGCGGGCATTCCTCTGGCGTTTGCGTTCATCGCAACGCTGGGGCCAGCCGGGCTGATCACGCTGTACTTGAAAACCGAATTTGGCATCAATTTGCGCAGCTTAGGGTTCAACCTGCTCAGTTTCTGGGGCTTGGTCGTGACCTATCTGTTTTTCCAGATACCCCTGATGATCTTGATCATCACCCCGGCACTGGACGGCTTGAAGCGCGAGTGGCGCGAGGCGGCGTCCATGTTGGGGGCAAGTGGCGCGCAATATTGGCGCATGGTGGCGTTTCCGATCCTGTTTCCGGCGCTGATGGGCACGTTTGCGCTGTTGTTTGCCAATTCATTTGGGGCGGTGGCCACGGCCTATGCCTTGACCGGGCCGCAGTTGAATATCGTGCCGATCAAATTATTCGCGCAAATTCGCGGCGATGTGTTGGGCAACCCGAACCTTGGTTATGCCTTGGCGTTTGGCATGATTGTGCTGACCGGCATCGCGAACCTGGTCTATATCACGCTGCGCGCCCGGTCGGAACGGTGGCTGAAATGACACGACTGTTTTCGTGGATCGCGCTGATATTCGGGCTGTTGTATTTCCTGTTGCCGCTGGCGGGTATGACCGAATTTTCAATGAAAATGCGGCGTGGGGTATACAGCCTTGATGCCTATAAAAAGGTGCTGGGCGACCCGGAGTTCCAGCAAACCTTTGGCTATTCGGTGCTGATGGCGCTGGCGACGATTATTTTTGGCATCTTGCTGGTGGTGCCAACCGCCTATTGGGTGCGCCTGAAACTGCCGCGCGCGCGACCCTATATTGAATTCATCACCCTGCTGCCGCTGGTTATTCCGGCCATTGTCATCGTGTTTGGTTATATAAGGCTTTACAACACCTCCAGCTGGCTGCCCCTGACCGGATCGACCACGGGCACAAACATCTTGCTGGCGATGGGCTATGCGACGCTGGCGCTGCCCTATATGTACCGCGCGGTTGATACCGGCCTGCGCACGATTGATGTGGGCACCCTGACCGAAGCCGCACAATCGCTTGGGGCGGGCTGGATCACCATACTGGCCAAGATCATTTTGCCAAACGTGCTGGTAGCAGTGCTGTCGGGCGCATTTCTGACCCTTGCCATTGTCATTGGCGAATTCACCATGGCAGCCCTGTTGGACCGCCCGGCCTTTGGCCCCTACATGCAAATTCTGGGTAGCAACCGCGCCTACGAGCCGCCTGCTTTGGCGGTGATTGCCTTTGCCATCACATGGGCATGCATGGGGCTGATCCAGCTGGTCACCCGGTTTTCCAAACACGAAAGAGCACGACAATAATGGCCTTCCTGGAAATTTCGCATCTGGAAAAATCATTTGGGCCAAACCGTGTGGTCAAGGATTTCAGTCTGGACATTGCGCAGGGTGAATTTGTATCGCTGCTGGGGCCATCGGGCTGCGGCAAGACCACGGTGCTGCGCATGGTGGCGGGGTTTGAGGTGCCGTCGACCGGGGGCATCAAGATCGACGGGCAGGATGTCACAGGGCAGCGGCCAAACCAGCGCAATATCGGCATGGTGTTTCAGGCCTATGCGCTATTTCCGAACCTGACTGTGGCGCAGAATGTGGCCTTTGGCTTGAAGGTCAAGGGTGTGGCGCGGGCGGAGAGCGATGCCCGTGTGACGGAAATGTTGGCGCTGATCGGGCTTGCGGAATTGGGCGCGCGTTATCCCTTCCAGCTGTCGGGCGGGCAACAACAGCGTGTGGCATTGGCCCGCGCTTTGGCGGTGCGGCCGCGCGTATTGCTGCTGGACGAACCGCTGTCAGCGTTGGATGCCAAGATCAGAGTCAGTCTGCGAACGGAAATACGCGAGATTCAGCGCGAGTTGGGCATCACCACCGTCTTCGTGACCCATGATCAGGAAGAAGCGATGTCGATGTCAGACCGCATTGTGGTGATGAACGGCGGTATTGCCGAACAGGTCGGTGCACCGTTTGATATTTACAACCGCCCGAAAACGAAATTCGTGGCGAATTTCGTGGGTACCCTGAACACCTTTGAAGCGCAGGTTGAAAATGCGGAACGGGGCGAGGTGTCCTTGGCCGGGGTGCGGATGACATTGCACGAAGGCGCCCTCACGGCACCAAAAGGTGCGACGCTTGCCATCGCATTGCGGCCGGAAGCGCTGCAGTTAGGGCGCGGTGAGGGGCGTGAAGTTGTGCTGCCCGCCACCATCGAAGATGTGCATTTTTTGGGATCGGTGATCCGACTGCGCGCCAATATCGCTGGCACGCGGGTGTCGCTTGATACGTTCAACCGGGCGGACACGCCACCGCCTGCGATTGGATCGGCGGTGGAAATCAGCCTGTCTGCCCGCGATGCGATTGTTTTGCAGGGCTGATATGGTGGTACCGGCGGAGCCTCCGGCGGGGATATTTTCGACCAGGTGAAGCCTTGGTGCTTTGGCTTTTGTGTTTGATAGCAAATCAAGCCAATTGGACGCGCGGGCCGCGATCAGGCCTTTATGCGCGCATTGGTCGGATCGTAAAGTGGCGTCAGGTGCAAGGTGGCGGGGATACGTGCCGAGGCCACTTCAAGCGCATAATCGCCTGACTTCATGTAACTTTCGGTGACCCCGCCCGCATGGCGGATGTATCCATAACCGATGGGGCGATCAACGTAATGGCCGTAGCCGCCAGACGACAGCCAGCCCACGCGTTCGCCGTTGCGGTAGACCGTCTCGCGGCCCAGCAAAATGACGGATGGGTCATCGACGCTGAACCCGGCCATGCGTTTTTTGACACCGTTTGAAAGTTGAAAAGCGATGGCATCGCGGCCGAGGAACGGCAGGCCGGATTTCATCTTGCAAGCCCATGCAAGGCCAGCCTCTACCGGCGTGTGATCCGGACCTATGTCAGACCCCCAGGCGCGGTAGCCTTTTTCCAGACGCAGGGTTTCGATGGCGCGGTAGCCTGCGTTTCTTAGACCATGATCGGCACCTGCCAGCATCAGCGCCTGATACACTGTCACGGCCACATTGGTTTGCATGTGCAGTTCCCAGCCGAGTTCACCCACATATGTCACGCGCAGGGCCAGAACCGGGCAGCCTGCCACGGATATTTTTCGGGCCGTAGCGAAGGGGAAGCCCTCGTTGGTCAGATCATCCGGGCAGATCTGCGACAGGATTTCGCGCGCATTTGGTCCCATCAGCGACAGCACGGTGGATCCAGCGGTGACATCGGTCAACTGGCAGTTTGCGCCGACGGGAAGGTTGCGGGAAATCCAGTCGAAATCATGGGTGGCAAAGCCGGTGCCGGTGACGATGTAGAATTCATCCACCGCGATGCGGGCAATGGTGACATCCGCCTCGATCCCGCCGCGGACGTTGAGCATTTGGGTGTAGGTCAGCGATCCGACAGCGCGGTCGATATGTCCGGCAGCAATCCATGACAGGGCCTTGGCGGCACCTTCGCCCGTAAGAGTGAACTTCGCAAACGAAGTTTGGTCAATCAGCACGGCGGCATTGCGGCAGGCCAGATGTTCGCGCCTCACGGCGTTCCACCAGCCGGGGCGTTGGTAGCTATAGCGGTCTGTTGGTTGTTCACCCGCGCCGAGGTCGGCGAACCAATTTGGCCGCTCCCAGCCCAGCTTTTCGCCAAAGCAGGCACCGGCGGCGGCAAGATGTGGGTAAAGTAATGATTTAAGCGTGGGCCGGGCCGACTGCATTTCTTCGGACGGCCAAGCGATGGTGTAGTGTTTGCCATACGCCTCCAGCGTGCGGGCGCGGACCCAATCAATGGACCGGTGCGACCCACCAAAGCGGCGGATGTCGACGGGCCACAAATCATAGGGGGCCTCACCCTTTGCCACCCATTCGGCCAAGGCCATGCCAGCGCCACCCCCTGCGGCAATGCCGTAGGCGTTAAACCCTGCGCCGATGAAGACGCCTTGCTGTTCCGGCGCTTCGCCGAGGATGAAATTGCCATCGGGGGTAAAGCTTTCGGGGCCATTGATCAGTTGCTTGACGCCAGCGGTTTCCAGGGCAGGCACGCGGGCGATCGCGTTTTCCATGAATTGTCCGTAGTGATCATAATCCGATGTCAGCAGTTCAAAATGAAAGCCTTCGGGAATGCCGTTTTGCGCCCAAGGTTTAGGGTTCGGCTCATACCCGCCCCAGACCAGACCGCCGACCTCTTCTTTCCAGTAGGTCAACCGGTCGGGGTCGCGCAGAGTGGGCAAAGTGGAAGTGACGCCGGGAATGGCTTCGGTCACCATATATTGGTGTTCGACCGAAATCAGCGGCACGTTCACGCCGACTGTGGCGGCCAAATTGCGCGTCCATTGCCCGGCGCAGAGGATGACTTTTTCGCAGTCTATGGTGCCATCCGGTGTCTCCACACCTTTTACCCGGCCATCCTTGATGATGATCCGCGTCACTGGCGTATCTTCGAAAATTTTCACCCCCGACATGCGCGCGCCCCGGGCAAGCGATTGGGTGATGTCTGATGGGTTGGCTTGACCATCGGTCGGCAGGTAGGCCGCGCCCACAAGATCGCTGATGGTCATCAGCGGCCACAGGTCTTGCGCTTCTTTCGGCGTCAGCAGATGCATTTCCAGCCCGAAGGAATGTGCGGTGGTGGCTTGGCGCCGCACCTCGGTCCAGCGGTCTTCGTTACAGGCAAGGCGCAGGCCGCCATTCATCTTCCAGCCAGTTTGCAGGCCTGTTTCTGCCTCCAGTCGTTTATAAAGATCAACCGAATAGCCCAGCAACTGCGTGATGTTAGCGGATGTTCGTAGCTGGCCGACAAGCCCTGCCGCATGGAAGGTGGTGCCCGAGGTCAGCTTTTTACGTTCCAACAAAACGGTATCGGTCCAACCGAGTTTGCCCAAGTGATAGGCGGTGGAGCAGCCAATGATGCCGCCGCCGATGATGACAGCGCGGGCAGTGGTGGGCAGGTCAGTCATTCCAATTTCCTAAAGCGTCTTGAAGGTGTGAAAGGCAGCGGCATAGGTGGCCAGATTTGCATCGGTATAGGCGGCATAGTCGAAAGGCAGGGTTGAATGCACCTCTGACACCATGCTCCACATGGTTTCGCGCAAGGCAGAGGCGGCTTTCATGGCAAGGTAACTGCGCTGCACTGTGGGCGTGGTTGAGCGGCCAAAGTAGCGCTCTAGCATGTGGGATTCTTGGGCCTGGGTCAGGGCATTGTTGGCGGCCAGCCCGCCCAGATCGAACAGGGGGGAGTTGAAACCGGCATAATCCCAGTCTATCAACCATAGCCGCGTGCCATCATCCAGGAAGTTTGCGGGCAGCAGATCGTTGTGGCCGAATACCAGATCGATCGAGCCAACGGCCGCTTCAAGGGTTGCGGACTGATGCAATAAATCCGCCAGCCTGGGCATATGGGGGCTGTGTGCGGCCTGCAAGGTGGCGGCATAATCGCGGATCACATGGAACACCCAGAACATCAAGGCAGGCCCGCGCAGATGGTTGGGAATATCGCGGTGGGTGCGCGCAATCATCGCAATGGCTTGATCAAGCACGGCATCATCGGCAAAATCAGCGGCAGAAAGTGTGCGGCCTTCGATATAATCAATCACCAACAAGCCATCTTGGTGGTGGATCACCGCGGGTGACACGCCTGCCGCATGGGCCGCTTTGCTGGCGGCAAGTTCGTTGAACCGCATGATTTGGTGCACGGGAATATCGGCACCCATGCGAACAACAGCTTTGCGCGCGCGGTCTTGCACCAGAAAGTTGCGGTTGGTGATGCCACCATCCAACGGCGATATGTCAACCGCGCCTTGCCATATCGGCAGCGCTTTGATGCGATCTTGCGGCGTCATCGGCCGGGCCAAACAGCATTTACAACGCAAATAGGGCGGGCCAGAAGGGTTGGCCCGCCCGTAGACTGAACAGATCGATCCAGACGATCACGCCCAGCCGTTGCCGTCATACTATAATTTGCGACGCCCCCAATCCGACGCCAACTATGCCACCCTTGATAAAGCGAATGTGCCGTACACATTGTCATGGCCAAAGCCGCTTTTGGAAAATCAAGCCAGTTTTCGTGAGATTTCATTGCAGCAGAGCAACCCGATCTTGCATTATTTTCATCACATTGCCGGTCTTTAGCATCCGGCTTTGCTCTGTTCCAATTGTGCGCTTTGCGAATTCCGCTGTCAAAATATTTGTGGTTTTTTGTTGGTTGATATGGTTTTATCCTTTGTATTCTTAGATATAATCGCTGTATCCACAATAAAAACCACATATCATCCGAAAGACCGCCTAAAAAATGAGCCAACGTGTCAGAGAGGTTCTTGATGTCTTGGCCGAATCCGGGTCTGCGCGGATCCAAGACATTGCCCTGCGGCTGCATGTGACCCAAGAGACGATTCGCAGAACCGTGGCGGCACTTGAACATCAAGGGTTGGTCACGAAAGTGCATGGCGGGGTGTCGCTGAAGAACTGGGGGGTAGAGCCGTCGTTTGAACAGCGCTTTGTGCAAAACCAACCGACCAAGCGGCGCATTGCCGAAGCGGTGGCGGGTCTGATCGCCGATGGTGCGTCGTTGATCCTCGATGTTGGGTCGACCACGGCCTATGTGGCGCAGGCTTTGCGACGGAAGCGTGATTTGCTGGTTGTGACAAATTCGTTGCCGGTAGCGCAGGCCCTTGCCGGACAGAATGGCAACCGGGTGTTTATGGCGGGGGGCGAGTTGCGCAGCCATGACGGGGGGGCATTTGGTCCAGATGCGCGCGCATTTGTGCGGCAATTTCGGGTGCGCCACGCCATTCTGTCGGTGGCTGGTATTGACGCCACCGCCGGATTTTTGTTGCAAGATTTACCCGAGGCCGACTTTTCACGAACCATCATCGCCTGCGCGGACGAAGTGATCGTCGCTGTGGATGCCAGCAAGTTTGGCCGCGCCGCCCCCATTCGCATTGCCGCACCAGAGGCGTTTCACCGTATGGTCACCGACGCCCCGCCGCCACCGGATATCGCGGACATGCTGGCAGAGGCAGGTATCAGCGTCACCCTTGCGGCCTGAAGCACTTTTCGGAATGCGGCCTAGGCTTTTGCCAGATGTTCAAACAATCTGGCCACGCCTTCGGCACCGGGATCAACATGGCCTGCCAGTTTGTCAGCCGACAGATAGCTGGACCGCCCTGCCTTAGCCCGTGTCATTTGTGCCGTTGCATTTGCCCCCGCCCGTGCGGCTTGTGCCGCCGCATTCACGCCGTTTGGCAAGGCGTGCAGGGCTGGCGCCAGCGCATCAATCATGGTGCGGTGGCCCGGTTCGGCGCCGCCCACCTGCATCACCCGGTCAAGGCCCGCCGACAGCGCCCCGATCCAGCTTTTGCCAGAGGCTGACGCATCGCCCGCCGCCGCAAAGAAAATCGCAAGCAACACGCCGGACGATCCGCCCATGGTTTGGCTAAGTTCCATCCCGATGGCGCGGTAAAGCTGCGTGGGGTCTGCCAGCGGCAGCCGATCAAGCGCCGCATGCAGCGCGCGTGACGCCCCCGCAAGCGTGGACCCGGTATCGCCATCACCGGATTTCGCATCCAGCGCGTTCAAATCCCGCTCAGCCGCGATCAAAGCCAGACAGCAACTGTCCAGCAACGCACGGCGCGCGGCATGTACTGATGGCACGGGTTGAATGGGCTTCAGCCCATCTGGCAGCGGGCGAATGGCAACAGGCAACAGCGCACAAATGCCGGGCCACGCCTTTGGTGCAACGGGGCTTGCAAGGGCTTGCAAATCTGCCGGCGTGACTGGCAAAAGCGACACGGAAAAGCCCTGCATGTCAAGCGAGGTCATCATCTCGGCCGGACCAATGAGCCATTTGATTTTCTGGCCAAGGGCAGATTGCGCAAGATCTTCAGTAAGAACAGCCATTTCCAACGGCGTAGCGCCGCCCAGGTTGTTCAACAGTGCGACATGATCGCCAGAACCAATGTGGGGGGCCAACCTCTCCAGCACCATGGCCATCGCCGCCTTGGCACCGGTGAAATCAACCTGAGTGACACCCGCCTCGCCGTGGATGCCAAGGCCAAGCTCTGCCTGACCCGCACCAATGCGGTCTTCCTTGGGCGATCCGGGCACCGTGCAGGTATCCAGCGACATTCCGATCGTCACGGCACCGGATATAACCCGCCGCGCGGCATCAGTTACTGCATCAAGTGCATCCCCGGCCTCGGCCATAGCACCAGCGATTTTATGCACATACAACGTGCCCGCCACACCGCGCGCTTGCGGCAGGTCTGGCAGTGCCACATCATCATCGACAATCACCATCGCGACCTTCAGGCCAAACGCCCGCGCGCGTTCTGCCGCAAGACCGAAATTCAGTCGGTCGCCCGTGTAGTTTTTCACGATCAACAGGCAACCCGCCTTGCCTGTGACGGCCAGTATTCCCGCCAGCACGGCATCAACCGACGGGCTGGCAAATACGTCACCGCACACTGCCGCCGTCAGCATGCCCTGACCGACAAAACCTGCATGGCTGGGCTCGTGTCCTGATCCACCGCCAGACACCAGCGCCACTTTGCTTTTGTCCCAATCGGCGCGCACGACCACCTTGATATGCGGATAGCCGTCCAGCCGGGCAAGTTGCCCGTTCGAGGCGCGGATCATGCCATTTATCGCCTCGGTCACCAGCGTTTCTTTGCTGTTTATGAATTGGCTCATTGGTGGCTCCTTCAGCCTATACGCGTGCCGCTGGCGTCGAACCAAAGCGGGTTTTGGGGTTGAATTGCAATCGTATCACCCTGCGCGAGTGTTGTGTGCACATCGGTCAGCGTGATCAAATTATGGCCGTCGCATATCAGATGCAGTCGGGTTTGATCGCCCAAATGTTCAACGCGCCGAACGGAGGCCATTTTTCCTGCGCCAATAGCAATATGTTCGGGGCGCAAACCAATCTGGATGGCACCGCCCGGACCATGGCCAAACAGATCGGCGGGCAATAAGTTGATGCGCGGCTGGCCCAATCGTGTGGCCACATAAGTACTTACCGGGTCTTCATAAATTTCGCGAGGGCTGCCAAATTGCACAAGGCGGCCCGCATCCAGAACGCCGACATGGGTGGCCATTGTCATCGCCTCGATCTGGTCGTGGGTGACATACAGGAACGTGGCCCCCATTTCGTTGTGAATCCGCTTTAATTCCACCCGCAAATCGGCCCGCAATTTGGCATCAAGCGACGATAGCGGTTCATCCATCAGATAGATGCGCGGGCTGCGCACCAACGCCCGGCCAATAGACACGCGCTGCATTTCGCCGCCCGAAAGTTGGGTGGCTTTGTTGTCCAGTTTGTGCCCGATTTGCAGGACGGCAGCGACCTTTGCCACGCGCTCCGCAATTTCAGCTGCGGGCACATTCAGCACCGGGGACCGCAGCGGGAAAGCCAGATTGTCGCGCACGGTCAGGTGCGGATAAAGCGAGTATTGCTGAAACACCATCGCCACGTCGCGCTGTGCGGGTGTGTCTGCGAGAACCGATTGACCTTCAATCCTGATATCACCTGTATCGGGTTTTTCCAGCCCTGCGATCAGGCGCAGGGTGGTGGTTTTGCCAGCACCAGTGGGCCCAAGCAGCACCACGAACGCGCCATCAGGAATGGTCAGCGACACACCGCCAAGTGCCTGAGTCTGGCCAAATTTCTTGCCCAGATTTACCAGTGAAACTTCAGCCATGATACACCCCCGCATTGGCGGCAGTGCGCAGGGCGCGGCCAGTTGTGCCATCAAAAACGGCAAGCGTTGAGGCGGTGAAATCAAGGCCGACTGCCTCGCCAACTTTTGCCACCTGCCCCGCCGGAATGCGGGCTTTCAGGCGGCCGTGGGCGGCAGCAAGGGTGACGATCTGGGTGGTGCCAAGGTATTCAACAGCCTCGATCTGGCCGCGATACACGCCGCTGTCAGACAGGTGAATATGTTCGGGGCGCACCCCTAAAACCAAAGGGCGCGGGGCGACGGTGGCTTGAATCTCGGGCGTTGCGATCTGGGTATCCCCAAGCGTGACCGACTTTTGCCCAGCCGTGACAGACCCGTCAAAGCGCATGAAATTCATAGACGGTGATCCGATGAAATCCGCCACAAACAGCGTAGCCGGGTGATCATAGATTTCCTGCGGCGTGCCAAACTGTTCAACAACGCCGTGGTTCATCACAACGATCTTGTCGCCCATCTGCATGGCTTCCAACTGATCATGTGTCACGTACACCGTGGTAGCACCCATCCGATCATGCAGGGCGCGCAACTCCTCCGCCATGTGTTCGCGAAATTCGGCGTCCAGCGCGCCAAGCGGTTCATCCATCATGAATGCCTTTGGATTGCGCACGATGGCGCGGCCAAGGGCCACGCGCTGGCGGTCCCCCCCAGACAGGCCGCCAACGGGGCGATCAAGGATGGATTCGATGCCCAAAATCTTGGCCACTTCGGCCACTTTGGCCTGCACTTGGGCCTTGGGCATGCCTTGGCTGTAAAGCGGGTATGAAATGTTTTTGCGCACATTCATATGTGGATAAAGCGCGAACATCTGGAACACGAAGGCGATGTCCCGCTGCGATGCGGGGCGTTGGCTAACCTCTTCGCCACCCAGCCAAATCTCGCCGCTGGTCGGCAATTCAAGGCCTGCAATCATGCGTAAAGTGGTGGTTTTACCGCAGCCGGAGGGCCCCAGAAGCATGAAAAACTCGCCGTCCTTGATGGTGAAGGAAGACCCCTGCACCGCCGTGAATGCGCCGAATTCCTTGCGCAGGTTTTTGATGACAATTTCGGCCATGGCTATTCCGGAAAATGGCTGGTGATGATGAACATCACGGTGCCGGTAAGGGTAACTATGAACGAGTAGGTAAACGCCCAAAGCGCGAAAGGCTGCATCAGCATGAACACGCCAAGCGCGATCAGAACAGTGGCGAGGTTTTCCCAAGGTCCACGGCGCAGCCGCAAAAGGCCGGAGATGAAGTTGGTCATTTGCGCACTGCCCCGAATGTGATGCCGCGCAGCAGGTGTTTGCGCAAAAGGATCGTGAACACCATGATCGGCACCAGAAAGATCGTGGCGCCAGCCGCGACAGCCGGCCAATCCTTGCCGCCTGTGCCGATGATGGTGGGAATGAACGGCGGTGCGGTTTGTGCGGTGCCGGATGTCAGCAAGGCGGCGAACGCGTATTCGTTCCACGCAAAAATCAGGCAGAAGATGGCGGTTGATGCGATGCCGGTGGCCGCTTGTGGAAGCACAACTTTATAGAAGGCTTGAAAACGGGAATAGCCATCCACCAAGGCCGCCTCTTCATATTCCAGCGGAATTTCGTCCATGAAACCCTTCAGCAGCCAAACTGACAGAGACAGGTTTACCGCCGTATACAGCAGGATCATGCCCAGATGCGTATCGTTCAGGCCAAGCTGGCGGTACATCAGGAAGATCGGAATCGCGACGGCTATCGGCGGCATCATCCGGGTGGACAGGATGAAAAACAACAGATCGTCCTTCAGCGGCACCTTCAGGCGGGAAAACGCATAGGCCGCGATGGTGCCAAGGAATACCGACAGGAAGGTAGAGCCAAAGCCGATGATGACAGAATTCATAAACCGTTCGACGTAACGTGACGGGCCAGTGATAACCATGTCGTATTTGCGCACGATTTGGTCATAGAACGTGGACGGCGGCGGCAAAAGTGCAAGGTCTTCCGGGGCTATCCGCGTGCGAGACGTGAACAGGTTCACATAGCCTTCCAGCGACGGCGAAAACAGCACCTTGGGCGGGTAGGCGATGGCATCGGACGGGGTTTTGAACCCGGTGGCGATGATCCAGACCAAAGGCAGCAGCGTGATGACCGCATAGGCAATCACCAGAATGCCCGCGACCCATTTCAGGCGATTAGACGGTTCGGTGACGGAAAAGCTGCTCATCTGTCTTTCACCTTGTTCAATGCTTTGACGTAGATCGAGGCAAGCCCGAATACCGTGACAAAAAGGATGACGGCGTAGGCAGAGGCATAGCCGGTGCGCCATTTTTCAAACGCTTCACGTTTCAGGTCAATCGAGGTCAATTGTGTCGTGGACCCCGGCCCGCCACCCGTCAGCTGCACCACCAGATCGAACATCTTGAAGTTTTCTATGCCCCGAAACAGCACGGCCAGCATCAGGAACGGCAGCACCATCGGGATGGTCAGCGTCCAGAACTGCCGCCATTTCGACGCGCGGTCGCATTCGGCGGCCTCGTAAATGCTTGTCGGGATAGACCGCAGACCGGCGAGACAGATCAGCATCACAAACGGTGTCCACATCCACGTATCCACGATGACAATGGCCCAAGGCGCCAAAGCCACCTCACCTATCATCGAAAAACTTGCGGGGTCTTTGCCGGTCAGAAATTCGATGAAATAGTTGAACAGGCCGATTTGCGGCTGATACAGAAAGGTCCAGAAGTTGCCGACAACGGCGGGCGACAGCATCATCGGCAGCACGATCAGCGTGGTCCACAAATCGTTGCCGCGGAATTTCTTGTTGATCAGCCATGCCAGGGTAAAGCCGATCAGAACCTGAAACACGATGGTCCAGATCAGGAAATGCGCGGTGGCCTGCATGGATATCCACGTATCGGGATCTGTCAGGATCTTTTGGTAATTTTCGATGCCAACGAATTTGACCGGGTTGTTCGGACGGTTGGTGCGAAAGTTGGTCAGGCTTAACCGGATGGTCCAGATCAGCGGGAAAATGTTCACCGCCAGCAACAGAAATATCGTGGGTCCGACAAAAATCCACGCAATCGCCCGGTCTGATAAGCCCCGAATGCGACGGGCAATTTTTCTGGGAGTGGCATCCGCTACGCGTTGCACCAGGGGGTCGGACATGGGTTTGGCTTTCCTGAGGGCGGTGGCATGAAGGTAAAGGTGCGCGAGGCCAGATTGGCCCTCATTAGCCTCGCGCGCAATATCGCCCGCCGCTTGCAACAGCGGGCGATATTGGGGTCAGTACTTGCCTTCTTCTTCAAACGTGGCCTTCCAGTCAGCAACCAGACCGTCCAGCGCCTCTTTAGCCGTGCCGTTGCCAGCCACCACATAATCGTGGAATCGCTGTTGCGACGATTGCAGCAAGGTGGCGTAGCTGGGCTCGGCCCAGAAGTCTTTTACGATGGCCATGCTGTCGAGGAAGGTTTGCGCATAGGGCTGCGATGTGGCGAAACCCGGATCCTCAACCACGGCGCGCAGTGCCGAATAGCCGCCGAGTTTCCACCATTTGGCCTGCACGTCGGGCTGTGCGAACCATTTGATGTAGGTCAGTGCGGCCTCTTGCTTGTCTGATGCCGCGACAACCGAAATGCCCTGCCCACCAAGTTGCGCAAATTTGTCGCCGTTCGGACCGGCTGGGTTGGCAAAGTAACCAGTGACGTCACCGCCCACCTTGGCGTCGGTGTTGAAACCCGGCCAAGTGAAGGCAAAGTTCATCTGAAGGGCAACCTGCCCCGATTTGAACGCATCAACGCCTTCGCCCATGTAGCTGTTGGACGATCCCGGTGGGGTGCAGCAATCATAAAGGGCTTTGTAATATTCCAGCCCGGCAACCGCTTCGGGCGAGTTTACAAAGCCTTCCATATCGTAGGGCTTATCAGGATTGTCATATTTAAAGCCAAAGCCATAAAGTGTGTTCATCGCACCCATGGTCACGCCCTCAGACCCGCGTTCGGTATAGATCGACGCGCCGTAGACCTTGGTGCCATCAATATCGCGGTTCTGGAAGAACATGGCGATATCCATCAGCTCGGCATAAGTGGCTGGCACGCCCAGATCGCGACCAAACTTTTCCTTGAATTCCGCCTGCAGTTCCGGGCGCGCGAACCAGTCTTTGCGGTAGGTCCAACCAACAACGTCACCAAAAGCTGGCAGCGACCAGTAGTTTGGCGTGTTCTTTGGCCATTCGGAATAGCCGGTGACGGTGGCCGGGATGAACGCATCCATCGAGATGCCATTGGCATCAAAGAAATCGTTCAGTTTGACATATTGGTTGTTTTCAGCAGCGCCGCCGATCCATTGACTGTCGCCGATCATCAGATCGCACAGCTTGCCGCCCGAATTCAGCTCGTTCAGCATACGGTCGGTGAAGTTGGTCCATGGCACAAATTCGAACGACATCTTGTTGCCGGATTGCGCCTCATACTCTTTTGACAGCTCGACCAGCGCGTTTGCCGGATCCCACGCGGCCCAGCACAGGGTAAGGTCTTCAGCCTGTGCCGCACCAGCGGCCCCAATCACAAGACACAAGGCTGTCGTTGCGGCAAGATATCTTGACGTCATGGTAGTTCCTCCTGGGTTTGAAGTCTGGGGTGAGTACAAATCCACGGCGAATCTGCCTGACCCTCTATCTTGATGTCACCGTAAACCGCGCGGGGATGCCCTGTCCAGCTATTTTTGAGGTACGCACCTCAATTTTGTCACAAGCCCGAATTTTAGCGATTACAGCAGGGGCGTCATTCAATATCGGGTGCACCAAGCGGCAGGTTTTCCCGCATGACAATTTCAATGCGCAACTGTTCCTGGCCAGCATCAATCGGGGTCTTGTCGGTTTTTGCCCGTAAAACGCGCATGGCGGACCGCACCAGATGCCCGACATTCTGGGTGATGACCGCATCCATTTTGCCAGCCATCAGGGCATCGCGGGCATGCGGGGTCAATTCGTGTCCGATCACCACAAGTCGTCCGGAAAGGCCCAGATCATCAATCACCTGCGTCAGCGCGCGGTGGCCCGATCCCAGCAGGTAAATCCCACCGACACCGACGACTTGACCCAGCAGTTCACCAACCACTTGGCGCAAAAGATCAGGCGAGCCATGGCTTTCGAGCGTTGGCAAAACCTCGATCATGGGAAAATCACGGCCCATGACATCGTCAAAGCCAAACCGGCGCTCAACGGATTCGCGCAGCAGCATGGATTGCGCAACCACGGCCACTTTTTGCCGCCCCTGCCCTAAAAATCGCCCCATAAGCACCGCAGACGTTCGCCCCGCAGCCCGGTTGTCAATGCCGACAAAGCGGTCCCGTTCGGTATTCGGCAGGTCCGACACCAGCGCCACGACCGCGACCCCGCGCAGACGAAGCGCCTTGATCGCATCGCGCAGAATGGGGGTTTCGGGGGCCATCAAAGCCACGCCAGAAACACCCTCGTCGGGCAGATCAACCAGCAAAGCAGCCAGCGCATGCGGGTCTTCGGCGGGAAAGCGGATAACCTCGATCTCTGTGCGTGCAGCCATTGCCACCACAGACGCAGTTGCCAGTTCAGCATGCAAAGTCTGCACGAACTGGCTATTTGTATCTGGCAGCACAAAGGCCATGCGGTAATTGCGCTGCCGGGCCAAATTTGCAGCGGCCAGATCACGGACATAACCAAGTTTGGTAATGGCATCTGAAACGGCAAGAATGGTCTTTTCGCGCACCCCCGGACGTTCATTCAGAACCCGGTCAACGGTTGCCAGACTTACGCCCGCCTCACGGGCTATATCGATGACTGTTGGACGCAACCGACTATCCTCTTCGACAGCCAGTATCGGATGCCATTTGAGGTACGTCAATCAGTCGCGTGCAGCTTTGACCAAGCCGCAGAGCGTTATCAAACAAAAACATGGCATTGCGACAGTATTTCAGAACACAAACACATCCTGAAATGTCAGTGCCGTGCCATCGACCAAAGATGCCACCAACTGACGCGCGCCAGACCCATTGCCATCGGCATCATAGTAAATATCGCCCATGGCCTGATCGTATAAGACACGTTGATCCGCGTTGGTTGCTGTGGCTCCCAGAACAAAGGCGTCCGCCGACAGCGCACCAAGACCAAGCCCGAAGGCTGCACCCGAAAGCCCGATCGAATCGTCCGTGCTGTTGAAATCGACCACCGTGTCGTAATTGGCAGCACCCCATTGTGCAAAACGGAAGCTGTCTTCACCCAAGCCGCCCGTAAGAATATCGCGCCCCACACCCCCTGTCAGATCGTCATTGCCAGCCGCGCCATCAAGCCGGTCATTGCCACCCAAGCCGGACAAGGCGTTGTTCATGGCATTGCCGGTCAGCCGGTTTGCAAGGGAATTGCCGGCACCATCGGTGTTGGCGGCGCCTTGAATAACCAGATTTTCAACCTGATTGGCCAGGGTGTAATATGTGGTCGTATAGGCAGTGTCCGTGCCACCCAAGGCATTTTCAAGGATCAGATCATTGATGTCATCAACGAAGTAGCTGTCGTTGCCACCCCCTCCTTGCATCGTGTCAACACCAGCGCCGCCATTCAACGTGTTGGCCGACGCGCCGCCGGTCAACACATCGTTGCCCGCACCGCCATAAAGCCGATCCGCGCCGTTGGTCCCATCTATACTGTCGTCGCCGCCGCCACCATAAAGCTGGTCACCGCCGGCGCCGCCGACCAATGTGTCATTGCCATCATCGCCGTAAATAATATCGTTACCGTCGCCGCCAAGAAGCGAGTCGTGCCCCGCGTTGCCATGCAGCAAATCATTGTCGATGCCACCATCGACCGTGTCATTGCCATCTTGCCCCGAAATCGTATCGCGCCCGGCAAAGCCAAAGATCATGTCGCGATTTGCCGTGCCGTTGATCGTATCGGCAACCGCGGTGCCATTGATCAAGTTTCCGCCACCCGTCACCGTGACGGTGACCGACTGCGTCTCATACGTGCCATCCCACCCCAGCACAGTATAACTGAATGTCTCCGTCGCGGTTTCGCCCACCGCCAAATAATCAAAAACTCCATTGCTGGAATAGCTTAGCGACAGACCGTCTGCCGCCAAACTTACACTGCCAAGCACGCCGCTTGTGTTGATTGCAGTGACCGATTTGCCATCCACATCGTTTGCCAAAACGTCAAGAACCCGCGGCACCTGCCCGCTGGTGACACCATAAGCATCGCTCACGGATTGCAGATCAAATTCAGTCTG
>JAYSPY010000137.1:0-14042 GCA_043721855.1 Pseudorhodobacter sp. | reverse complement strand
CTTTCCTTCGATCACAGCGACCACCATGTTGCTGAGCGCCGCCCAAATCACCGGGATCGCAAGCAATGCGTAGTCGCCGAACGCGAGTTCCAACGCCCACGCAAGGGCGCGTGCCCCGATCAGGCTGCCGATCAGGATAATCATCGGGTGAATAGTATAGAATTTGGACCGCGCCAGGTCGAAGCCGAACAGACCTGCGGCGCGCTCCAGTGGCGTCTGCCCGCGCGGGGCGGCGCGTGAAATACGCCGCATGATGGCGGGCGACCGCATCATAATCGCCAACGATCCGATCGCGGCCATCCGTTCGTCGACCCGTTTGCGATTGGCTTCGGCATAGGTGATCAATATCCCGGCAGCCGCCGAGCAGCCGAGCGCGATAAACGCGAGCAACCCGATGATGTGCTGGGTGTTAATTGCCACGGTCAGCCTCCTCCATCGCCGCCGTCCACGCCGCTTCGAGGCCGTAATAGGAAAGCTGGGCATGAAATGACGGCCGCGCCCGGCTGAGCTTGTATTGGCCGAAGATGCGTCCGGCGGCGGTTTCGCCCATGACGCTGTATTGAAAAATGTCATTGAGGATGATGATCTCGCCCTCAATGCCGCAGACCTCGGTCACCTGGGTCAACCTCCGGCCACCATCGCGCTGGCGTTCGACCTGGACAATCAGATGCACCGCGCTGGCAATCTGGGTGCGCACCGCGGTGATCGGCAGACCCATATGGCCCATCTGGACCATGTTCTCGATCCGGGTGACGGCATCACGGGTATTATTGGCATGGATGGTCGACATGCTGCCGTCATGGCCGGTGTTCATCGCCTGCAACATGTCGATGACCTCTTCGCCACGGGTTTCCCCGACGATGATCCGATCCGGCCGCATCCGCAGCGCGTTGCGCAAACAATCGCGCTGGGTAACCGCACCTTTGCCTTCGACGTTTGGCGGGCGGCTTTCCATGCGGCCCACATGAATTTGTTGCAGCTGAAGTTCGGCAGTATCCTCAATCGTCAGCACACGTTCGGTGTTGTCGATAAAGGATGACAGCGCGTTCAGCGTGGTGGTTTTGCCCGAACCCGTACCGCCGGACACGATGATATTCAGGCGGCATGATACGGCGGCTTGCAGATAGGCCGCCATTTCTTCGGTAAACGCGCCGAATTTGACCAGATCGCTGATGGTCAGCTTTTCTTTCTTGAATTTCCGAATGGATACAAGGCTGCCATCCACCGCCACAGGTGGCACCATGGCGTTGAAACGCGACCCATCCGCCAGCCGCGCATCGACATAGGGGTTGGATTCGTCCACCCGGCGGCCCACAGCGGATACGATCTTGTCGATGATCCGCAACAAATGGCGTTCATCTTTGAAGGTGATGTCGGTCAGAACCAGTTTGCCCGCACGTTCGATAAAGATGCGGTGCGGCCCGTTGACCAGAATATCGTTGACGCTGTCGTCTTTCAGCAAAGGCTCCAAGGGGCCAAGGCCCATCACCTCGTCATACAATTCCTGGTTCAGGATGGTGCGGTCGTCTTTGGTCAACGAAACGCTCATCTCATCCAGCGCTTCAGACGCGATGGCGGCGATTTCCACCTTCAGGCTGGCCTCGGATGCCTTTTCCAGCGCCGCAAGGTTCAGGTTTTCCAGCAGGCGCTTGTGCAGCTCTACCTTCAGCTCCATCAAGCGGTCTTTGCGTTTCTTTTCCTTTTCGGCGGCAACCACCTCGGCTGACCCTTTTGGCACCGCCACCGGGCCGCCGTTGGTGCGGATTGTAACAGCTGGCTTTGGTGCGGCCGGAACCTGTGCGCTTGATGCCGCAGCCCCAGAAGCCGCAGGCGCCATTGGGCCGGGCTTGCCAGCAGGTTGATCTGTTTTCTTAAAACGACTAAACATGTATTCCCCCAGGGGTGTGGATCAGCGCTTGCCGGTTTCAACAGCCTTGTTCAGATCAAAAAGCGATTTCGCCAGTTGTTGCAGTTCGCGGCGCAGCGGATTCTTGGCCGCGTTTTCGGCCAGTGGCAGGCCGTGATCGTTGGCCTGCGTCACCTGTGCGCCGCCATCCGGAAGCTGCACCTCGATGGTGATATCCAGGCTTTCCGCCATGCGCTTGACCCGGCTTTTGGCCGAAAGATCGGTAAAGCGCGGGGCGCGGTTCAACACAAAGCGCAGCTTTTCGTGCGGCAGACCTTCGGCTTTCAGCGCCCGAACCAGCCGCAGCACATTTTGTGCCGACCGCAAATCAAGGTCCATCATCGCAAAGTAGACATGTGCGCGGGCCAGAACGGTTTCTGTCCAACTGACGATGGTTGACGGCATATCAATCAACACGAAGTCAAAGTTGGCCTGCGCCATATCGATGATCCGCGCGATATCTTCGCCTGAGACGATATCCAAAGGCATCATATCTGCGGGGGCGGTGAACACGTGCAGCTTGTCGTTGAACGTCAGCAAGGATTGCAAAAACACGTCGCTATCTGCCGCCGCCGTGTCTGACAACAAATCAAGAATTGCCTCTTTGCGTGGCAAATCCAGATATGTCGCAATCGAGCCATATTGAAAATCAAAGTCCAGAAGACAAACGCGCGGCGCGTCGGTTTTGGAAACTGTCGCCAGTTCCCAGGCAAGGTTGGTCACGAAGGTGGATGCCCCCGTGCCGCCCGCCAGACCGTGCACCGGCAAAACCACACCGTCACGGTCGCCTTTCGCCTTGAAGGTCGGGTGGCGTGCGTCATCGACATCCACCTGATTGACCACAGCCGCCAACATCGGGGCCGCGACAGGTGCGGGCTTTCGCATACGCTCAATCGCTTCGTGCAGTGCCCCTTCGGGCAGCGGGTAGGGCACAAAATCATCGCCACCAAGCCGCAGCAACTGATGCAATGCAATCGGGCTTACCTGATCGGCGATCAAGACAACCCTGATGCCTTTTGATTTCGCCATTTTTATGATGTCGGTGATCCGTGAAAGATCGGCCTCATCTTGATGATCGACGGCGATGGCCACAAATTCCAACACCGATGCTTCGGGCTGGTCCAGAAATGCGGTCGCATCTTCGAACGAAAGATCGCCCCAGCTTTCGCCAAGTTCCAATTCCATATCATCGATCAGCAGATCAAAATTCTGCACGTCGCGCGAAATGGTGCACGCAACAATCGGTGCCGGTTCCGGCTGTAAAGTAGCCACGCTCGTCATAGCCTCGTGCCCTTCCAAAGACGGGTCTCGCAGATCGGGTAAAGACTGGTTCGCAGAATCGCCAACCGTTCCATGCCAAATCCGAGATCCCGTGCACGGCACATTGGCCGCGCGACTGTTCTCATTGCCATAGGGATGCTCTGGAATGGTGGCGATATTGGGGCTAAAAAGCCGTTAATCTTAGATTTTTAGCAATATACGAAACAACAGCCTGAAATGAAAAGGCCCGCTTGCGCGGGCCCGATTTATCACGGTGCTGGTGCAAAAACCGATGTTGGCGGTTCGGATTGCGGATGCCGCCATTGTGCTTCGGTGATGTAATCGCGGAAAATAATCGCTGCGTATTTGCCGTTCAGCTTGGCCGGGTTGCCGTTAGCAAAGCCAGACACTTCGGTCACGGTGCGACGGTTGCGCTGTTCCGGGCCCGCGGTTTGAATGACCGGACGGGTCTTGCCATAAGATACCACCGCTTCCAGACGTGCCATGTTGATGCCTTGGCTGCTGAGATAAGCGACGGCAGCTTGCGCACGGCGCAGGCCAAGCGCCTTGTTATACGCGCTTGATCCGACAAGGTCAGTATGGCCATACACGCGGAACCTGATTTCCGGGAACTGCCGGATCCAGCTTGCCTGTTGGCGCAGCGTTGTCTGCGCGTCGGCAGACAAGGCGGCGCTGTTGAATGCAAAGGTGATTGTGCTTGGCACTTCGGCGGCGAAGCGTTCACCCAAGGCCACCATGAACGACCGCTGGCCGGTTTGAACCAACTCGTTGTTCATCGTGGCATTGCCGAACTGGCCGCTGTCAACCCGCGAGCCTACGGCTTGGTCAAAGCTGTTGGTGCAGGCCGAAAGTGCCATCAAGGTTGCCGAAACGATCATTGGGAGTGTATTTTTCATCTTCTACTCCATCACGTAGCCGTAAGAACCACTGAAGTCCTGACGCGCCACTTCCCCCGCAGCACCGGTTTGCTTGCCTGCAACATTGCCAAACAAGAACAGCTCTCGTTCCGATGGCAATTTGACCCGATCGGTTGGCAGTGCAAGCGCCTCGCCACGTGATGGCGTTACCAAATGCGGCGTCACGATGATCACAAGTTCCGATTGCGACCGCTGATATTCAGAACTGCGAAACAGTGCGCCCAAGATAGGGACTTCACCCAGCCACGGCACCTGGCCATTCAGATCGCGGAAGTCATCTTGCAACAGGCCCGCAATCGCAAAACTTTCCCCATCGCGCATCTCGACCGTGGTTGATGTTTCACGCCGCCGGAAAGCATTGACCGTAACGCCGCCTGACTGACCAACTGAAACCGATGGATCAAGCGATGACACCGCCGCGTTTATTCGCAGATTGATGATATCTTCATCCACGACGACCGGGGTAAAATTCAGTTCAACCCCGAACGGTTTGTATTCAATCGTGATCCCGTCTTTGCCGGCGATTGGAATAGGGTATTCACCACCGGCCAAAAACTTGGCCTCCTGGCCCGAAAGTGCGGTCAGGTTGGGTTCAGCCAACGTGCGCACCATGCCTTTGGATTCCAGCGCCTCAAGCAATACACCAAATTCAAGCGATCCCACTGAAAAGCCAATTTCGGCAGCGCCTTGCGTGCCCGATTTGGCGGTAATCGGCGCGCCAAGCGCATTTTTTCCTGTCAGATAGCTGCCTGTTTCAACCCGGCCTGCACCGCCCAGCGCCAAAGACGCGCTCAGGCTTTTTGACACCGACCTTTGCATTTCGGCAAAGCGCACTTTCAGCATCACTTGTTGCGTGCCACCAACAGACATCAGGTTTGAGACCCGTTCCGGCGCATAGCGGTTTGCCAGATCAAGCGCACGGTCCAGCTTGGCGGTCGAGGACACTGTGCCAGACAGCACAATCCCATCATTCGCGGTGCGCACCTCGATCTTTTCGCCGGGCAAAATCTGCTGAAGCCGTTCCTTGAATTCGCCGATGTCAGGCGTGACCTGAATTTCGACGTTGGCGATCAATTTGCCATCGGGCGAAAGGATGGTCAGCGTCGTGCGACCCGGAGCCTTGCCCAACACGTAAATCGTCTTGTCGGACAGGGTCGAGATATCTGCAATGCCGGGGTTCGCGATGGAAAGTTCCGCAAACGGAACATCGCTTTCCACAACCACTGCCCTGTTCATCGGAACATTCAACGCCGAAGATGCCGCCCCTTGCATCACCCGCAATGTTTCCGCAGCCACCGGGCTTAATGCCGATGTGGCCAGTGCCAAGCCCAACAGGCTGGCGGCCCAGACTTTACGCATGCTCATGTGAGCTGCCCTTTCGATCTTGCCTCTAATTCGGGTCTTAAGCGCCCGCTCTTGGATGCAACATGTCGCACAATCGCTTTTTAAGCAAGAATCAAAAGGTTAAAGACCGTTGCCTATGTGGATAACTTGCAACAGGACGCAAGCCATTGGATAAACGAAAG
This sequence comes from Pseudorhodobacter sp., assembly GCA_043721855.1. Classification (GTDB taxonomy): domain Bacteria; phylum Pseudomonadota; class Alphaproteobacteria; order Rhodobacterales; family Rhodobacteraceae; genus JACMNW01. Next base: position 8,412 of record JAYSPY010000137.1, on the reverse strand, counting down.
GGCGCAACCACCGCATCTGGGGGTTGCGCCCTTGATTTCAGACCAAATCAGTTGGTGCAGGGGATCGTGATTTCGACAGCCTCGCCGCCCTTGCGGGTGCGGATCGTGCAGACCCGTGCTTTTTCGGCGGCAACAACCTGTTCGGCCTGGATGCCCAGAAGACCGGCGTTATCCACTTCGAAGCTTGCTGAAACAGTCTCGTCACCGGCCCCAACCAACGACAGGGTCAATTGGCCCGTCGCTTGGGCCTGTGCCAGACGTGCCACCTGTTCGGGCGATACTTCGACCGTCACGGTGCGAGCCACGGCGGCGGCGGTTGCCCGTTCGCCATTGGCCACCTGATCGACAGCGACAATCTTGACGGTGGTTTCGATCAGGCGTGTCAGTTCCCCTTCGGTGCCCGGCGTCTGACCAGTCCAATACACATCAATCTTGTCGCCGGGTTGCAAAAAGCCCGATACACCGGTGTCCACATCAACCTTGATGGCGAATGCCCGGCTGCCCTTGGCGATCTGGCCGCCCAGACCAGCAGGCTGCCCAGGCTCAGTCACCTTAGAGGCCAGCAAAGGTTCAAACATTTCCATCTGGCGCACCACAAACCGTGGCTCTTTTCCGTCTTCTGGAAAAAGCACAGCCGGATCGCGGAAAATTTGTTCTGGCAGCGCGTTTTCGGGCCAGTAAATCAGCTGCACGTCTTCCTTGGTCAAGACATCGCCATAGTTGAGCGGCTTGTTGACGACAAACACTTCGACCAAGGGCCCTGATCTTTCGCGAATTGCGCGTTCCTCGGCCAAGGCATCTTCCGTTTGGCTTATAAAGCCCTGAGCCATGTAGACAGCAAATCCGGCAAGTGCCAAACCCACCACCAAAACAAGGCCGAATACCATACGCATTTTAAGTTCCCTTCAATAATACAGATCAGCCTGCTGGAGCTGACTTAAACGTTTGGATCAGTTCGCTACGGTGCTATGGCCGAATAGCCGACGGGCGCGTTCATGACGACGCCTCCAACGGCGGCGGCAGAGCTGTCAGTGGTATAAGCGATAGGTACTAACACGATCATGCCGATGCCAACGATTGCTGCAGTCAGAATGACCCAATCAACGGTAACAGCGCCGGACTGATCTCGGCAAAACCTGAACAGTCGTTTTTGCATGCGTTTGGTCCCTTCCGGTAGTGCCATAGATGCCACAACATCCGTTGTCTATGGCCCGGCTAACGCAGGATTGTGGCCAGATTTTGAACTGGCTAAATCTTTTGCAATATAATTTTAGCGATGTGTTTGATGCATTTGACAATTGGCCGCTACCCAGTGCCCGCGCGGATCCGAGATGAAACGTGGCCTGCGCTATATGGAAAGTTTGGTGATGGGGGCAGACCGCGTGTTTTTACCAACCAAAAAAAGACGGCATCCCCGCGGGGCTACAATCTGATCAAGCACTGTGCCTTAAAGCCGTTGATTATGGCGTGCTGACGTAGCCAGCATTCCGCGCTTTCAGGTCATTTGCAATTTTTGTGCCCACGCTTTCGATGCCGCTGCCGATCGTGTTCATCACGACGATGCCCAACCCTACGATTGCTGCGGTCAGAACGACCCAGTCAACGGTGACGGCACCGGATTCGTCGGTTATAAATGTTTTAAGCGGATTGATGATTGTCATTTTGAATACTCTTTCAACAGGGATCACGGCACTGGTTAACGGGTAGGGTGGCGCGGTCTCTGGCCCGGCCATGGTATGCAACGACTGCGCGATACATGGCATCACAACCGTGGCGCAATTGCGGCAATGATGTCGTCCGGGTGTAAATACAGAGGTAATTTTTGGAAACACTGTGGAAGCAGTTGGTTTACAATGTCAGGGGTCATGTGTCGGGTTGCTGTGGTTGCTTCATGCATTTGGCCGCATTCAATCGAATGCAGCCAACTCCTGCGAAAAGCCAATTGTCAGCTTACGGAGCGGACGTATAGCCTGCTTCCAGCGTTCCAAGTTTGGTGTTGGTCTTGTCTGCAAGGCCAGTGATGCCGCCGCCGATGGACGTCATGACGACGATGCCCAGGCCAACGATGGCTGCGGTCAGCACGACCCAGTCAACGGTGACTGCGCCAGCTTCGTCGTTTGCGAAGGATGTGAAGAGGTTCAGAAGGTTCATTTCGGGTTCTCTTTCTCTGGGTTTACCCTAGGATTATCAACCGGTTCGGTGCGCTATGTCAGTCTTTGGTCCGTTCGCTATCGTTTCGGAATGGTTAAAGTAAACCTTCCAATAGTGGCAACACTTTGGTCCACATATGGCATTTTTGGAGTTGCATTAATATTTAGAAAAAATTTATCGAAAACATAAGACAAAATTTTGTATAGATTGGTATGTTGCCGCCGGGTCGAATGATTTTCCCGCCATTTTTTTCGTTTTGCGTCAATTCGCTTGGCAATCCGGGTGAAAGGCCGTTTTCGCACCAGCAAATTGTTACCGAAAAAAATGAACAAATGGGCAGTGACACAATCTGGATCAAAGCGGAATTACAAACAGTAAACGAACTGTCCGTGTCACGACAACGTCACTGCGCAATGAGAGATGAGGTATCGTTGAGGACATGAAGGGCTTAAAACAGCAACAATTCCGACGGTCTTAAGTCGCCTTTATGGTTATAGTCAAAATAATTTGGCCGCGTCCCATCGGATGCGGCCAAATTGTCACTATAATCTTCAGATCAGATTAAGGAGAAACGTAACCAGCCGAATAGCCGGACAGCTTGGTGTTGGTCTTGTCTGCAAGGCCAGTGATGCCGCCGCCGATGGATGTCATGACAACGATGCCCAGGCCAACGATGGCTGCGGTCAGAACGACCCAGTCAACAGTTACTGCGCCAGCTTCGTCGTTTGCGAAGGATTTGAATGCGTTCAGAAGTGTCATTTTGGTTTCTCTTTCTCAGGGGTTGCTCTTTAATTACTAACCGTTTCGGTGCGCTGTTTCGGTCTCTGGTCCGTTCGCTTTCGTTTCGGTATGAATATTTATAGCCTCTCAATAGTGGCAACACTTGGGTCCACACAGGGCATTTTTGGGTGTGATGCAATAGTTCGGATATTTCGCAAAACCCATTGAAAAAATTGAATAAAATTTTGTAATGATTGGCTGTGCGCCGCCAGGTTGCGTGACTTTCCGGCCGATTTTGGCAGATTTGCGTCAAATTCGCTTGGAAAAGCTGGCCCAAACGCCGTTTTTTTGCGAAAAGACCGGTAATAAAAAGAAACGACAGTGGGCAGCGACGCGATGCAGATCACAGCGGGAATCGTTATCATGGCACTGGCATGTGCGGGGCCGGGGTTACTTCGGGCAGAAGTGCTGCCGGTGCAGGGCAGCCATACCTTCAAACGCATCAAAGTGCCGGGGCCGGGGGTAACAAAACGGATTACAGTGCAGATTGATCCCGCCGAACAGGCGCGCGCGCTAGCAGCCTTGCCAAAGATAGACCCCAATGCGGCGCGCCCGGACGAAGGCAACGCCGCAGCGTCGGACCTGCCCGCGCCCAAAATGTCAAACTATGCTTGGTATTGGGATACGGTGCCCACCGCTATAGATGCTGTGGATGGCCGTTTTACCCTTGCGATGGCGACCCTTTCCCAAGGGCCGGGGGGCAAATCCGTTTCGGCGCCACGTTTGCAGCACATGCAAGAGATCGCCGAAAACTATGGCACCGCTATTCTGACGGCAACGATTGGCACCAATGTATCGCCCGCACTTGTGCTGGCGGTGATCGGCATAGAAAGTGCGGGCAAGACCGATGCGCTAAGTTCGGCCGGCGCGCAGGGACTGATGCAGTTGATCCCCGCCACCGCAGAACGGTTCGGCGTGACAGATGTGACCGATGCCACCCAAAACATCAAAGGCGGCGTGGCCTATCTGGATTGGCTGATGACGCATTTCAACAACGATCCGTTGATGGTGCTGGCCGCCTATAATGCGGGGGAGGGCGCGGTGGATGCCAATTCCGGCATTCCACCCTATCCCGAAACCCGCGATTATGTGCCCAAGGTGCTTGCCGCCTGGCAGGTGGCCCAAGGGCTATGCCTAAGCCCGCCGGAATTGGTGACAGATCCTTGCGTGTTCAAGATTATTTCTGCCAGCAACACCTGAACCGCGGCGTCAAACCACGATCGTGGCGTCCGTTGCTGCGCGCAAGTCAGCCTCGGTCACACCATCTGCGCATTCGACAATCCGCAAACCACCCGGCACCACATCCAACACGCCCAGATTGGTGATGATCCGGTCCACCACCTTTTGCCCGGTCAGGGGCAGCGTGCAGGCCTTCAGCACCTTGGACTCGCCATGTTTGGATGTGTGATCCATCACCACCACCACGCGCCCCACGCCAGCCACCAGATCCATGGCGCCACCCATGCCTTTGACCAGCTTGCCGGGGATCATCCAATTCGCCAGATCGCCAGCCTCTGACACCTCCATCGCGCCAAGGATCGCCATTGCGATCTTGCCACCCCGGATCATCGCGAAACTTTGCGCGGAATCGAAAAATGCGGTCTGCGGCAATTCGGTGATGGTCTGCTTGCCCGCGTTGATCAGATCGGCGTCTTCTTCGCCCTCAAGCGGAAACGGCCCCATGCCCAGCATGCCGTTTTCCGATTGCAGCGTCACCTCGATGCCCTTGGGGATGTAATTGGACACCAGCGTCGGAATGCCGATGCCAAGATTGACATACCAACCATCGCGCAGCTCTTGTGCAGCCCGTTCGGCCATTTGATTGCGGTCCCACATTATACTGCCTCTGTCTTGGTTGTCGTATTGCGCGCGTCAGAACCGGTTCCCGGTTCTGTCTGCAATACCTCGCGCTTGCGCACCGTGCGCTGCTCGATCCGCTTCTCATGGCTGCCTTGCACAATGCGGTGCACATAAATGCCGGGCAGGTGGATGCTGTCAGGGTCAAGTGATCCCAGCGGCACAATTTCTTCCACCTCCACCACGCAGACCTTGCCGCAGGTGGCGGCGGGCGGGTTGAAATTGCGCGCGGTTTTGCGGAACACAAGGTTGCCCGATGGATCGGCCTTCCATGCCTTGACGATTGCCAGATCGGCGATGATGCCGCGTTCCAGAATATAGTCCTGCCCGTCAAAGGTTTTCACCTCTTTGCCGTCGGCAATCACGGTGCCCACGCCGGTTTTGGTGTAAAACCCCGGAATGCCCGCGCCGCCTGCGCGCATCCGTTCGGCCAGCGTGCCTTGCGGGTTAAATTCCAGCTCCAACTCGCCACTCAGATACTGGCGCATGAATTCGGCGTTCTCGCCGACATAGGAAGAGATCATTTTCTTCACCTGCCGGGTTTCCAGCAACACACCCAAGCCAAAGCCATCAACGCCCGCGTTGTTTGATGCCACCGTCAGGTTCTTGGTGCCGGCATCTTTGATGGCGTCGATCAGCAATTCGGGAATACCGCACAGCCCAAAGCCCCCAGATGCGATGAACATGCCATCGAACAAAAGCCCGTCCAAAGCCTGCGCGGCACTGTCAAAGACTTTTTTCATAAGCCATCTCCCCAAGATGCAAACTGTTTGGATTGTTGTGGCAAAGCGCTGTTGCCAAGTCAATCGCTGCACTGCGGCGCAAGCGGTGTCCGCGAGCAGGAGCAGGAGCGCTTGGAATTTCGGATGGACTTGCCACATCCTTTATAGAAACACGTAAATTCCATCATTGCGCCACTTTTGGAAACCAAATCCGAAGAGCAGCGGGGGCAAATCATGACGACAGCCCCCTTACCGGATTTTCCACCTTTGCCAGCGGGGGCGGGGTGACCAACGCCCCACGGGCCGACATGTAAAGGACGATCGTGTGGATTATTCGGCAATTATCATCCTCGCCTGCATATTCATTCCGCTGGAACGACTGCTGCCTTTGCATGCCGAACAGGGCACCCTTCGGCGGAATTGGGCGAATGATCTGTTTTATCTGTTGTTCAACGGCTTTGTCGTGCGCGCGGGCTCCACGCTGGCCTTGGGCGGTGTCATGGTCGCTTACCGCAGCTACATTGATGCGTCAGCGACGGCTTGGGTCGCGGCGCAACCGATCTGGCTGCAAGTGATGGCGGTTATGGTGGTGGCTGATATTGGGTATTACATCGCCCATCGCAGTTCGCACGCCATTCCGTTCTTGTGGAAATTTCATGCGGTGCATCATAGCGTCGAAGACATGGATTGGCTGGCCACCCATCGCGTTCATCCGGTTGATCAGATATGGTCGAATGCATTTGCGTTCCTGCCTCTCTTTTTCATCGGGTTTTCGCCTGCGGCAGTGGCCATTCATGTGGCAATTTATCAAGCGCAGGCCCTGCTTTCGCATTCGAATGTGCGGCTTAAATTTGGCCCGTTGAAATACATCTTCGCCACACCTGAATACCACCATTGGCACCACGCCAACCAACCCGAGGCGTATGACCGCAACTTTGCCGCCCAGCTTTCCATTATCGATGTGGTTGCTGGCACCATGTTCATCCCCAAACACAGGCCCGAAAAATATGGCCTGAACGAAGCGATGCCGGCTTTCTACCATCAGCAATTGCTGTATCCGTTTACTGCGATTTACAAATCTTTAAGCGGCACGAAGCGCCAAATTATCGGCGAAACCGATCAAAAGGGACTTTCCAATGAACAAAACACTTGAAGACAGTCTGGGTAAGTTGGCGATGCTGCTGTGGTTTGGCTATGCGAGCTACATGCAGATCATCAGCATTGCCGCCACCATCATACACCGCGCCGAAATACCGATGTGGCAGCTTGCGCTTGTCTCGCTGATCGCAAGTTCAGTATTCTTGTTGCTGATCTTGTATTTCACCATCACGCGTCTGCCGCCCCGCGACAGTGCCGCAGGGATAGAGCCGCGTATTACCGCCATCGCGGGCACATTCATCATGACGCTGCTGATCGTGATGCCAGTTGGCGTTGTTGGCCCCGAAATACGCCTGCTCTCTGCCATTCTGATTTTGGTTGGGACCATTTTATCGGCGTATTGTATCCGCCAACTGGGAAGGTCGTTTTCAATCATGGCCACAGCGCGCAAGCTGGTCACCGAAGGGCCCTATAAGATAGTGCGCCACCCGCTTTACGGGGCGGAAGTGGTTACAATCGTCGGCGTTGTCCTTAACCACTGGACCCTGCCTGCCGTTGCCCTTGGCTTAGTCTGGATAGGCTTGCAAATCCGTCGTGCCCAAAATGAAGAGCGTGTATTGCGGGCAAGCTTCCCGGAATACGGCGACTATGCCCGCCGTGTACCGATGCTGCTGCCGGGGTTCATCGCCCCAAAAGTCAGCCGTGCATAAAACGGGATGACTGACCGGCCGGGCCTGGGCATTGTCAGCCAGGTTCGGCCGTTTTTGCCATGCAAGGCCGCCATCCCCCGATTGCTCATGCAGCCCCCGTGCAGTAAGGCCTGCCAGACGCTGACTCGCGCCGCCCGCGGGGTGAAATGGTTGACACAGGCGACTTAAAATCCTGGCGCACTTGACGTAAATCGCAACAGGATCATGCGCTTAGACCGATTTCGGGCTACTGAGGCCCGGAATAGGCCCGAAAAGGTTCTTGAGGCGCGCTTCGGCGGGACTTAAGAGGAAGACTATGGCCGCTTGCCGAAACTGGTAGACGGAAGGCACTTAAAATGCCTCGGGCTTCGCCCGTGTGGGTTCAAGTCCCACAGCGGCCACCACCTTTTCTCACATAAAATCAGCCAGCTAGCACAGCCTTGCAGTGCTCGATGGTCATTTCCTTTGCTCGCATCAAAGCAAGGTGTTTGTTGATAAGGTCAACCACCTCTGGCCACGTCACACTCGGCGCAAGTGATACAATGCCAGATGCAAACGCCGGGGCTGGGACGAACGTAAGATCAAAACCCTTCGCTTCATACTCGCCCACGATGGCAGGCATACTTTCGGTAGTCTTGGCATCAGGGCCATAGACAAAGATCATTGATGTGGGGCCGTGGGCTGCTACCTTACCCGCCGCATGGTCAATGTCTGCCCGCGTAAAGGGCTTGTCTTTCGCTTCGCAGCAATATCGCAAGGTTTCCCCGTCTGCCCCAAACACGTCCACGTCGGACACCTCTTTCGAAGACGCCCCACTCTGGTTGGCCGGGTGGGATGATACCTGTAGGCCTCCACCTTGGCCTTTTGCCATCAGTTCAAACAGTAGTGCTACGCTGAGGGCCAGAGTTTCGCCCTCGCAGGACTTGGCCAGAAGCGCTCGGATCAAATCGAGTATAGCACGCTTACTTGCATACTGGCCGAACCGGCCCTCATTGAACGTCACGACCCGGCTTTCTTGGTCTTGTCGCGGTTTGGTGCCGCTCCATTGATAGCGTAATGTGCAGCAAAGGAGATGAGCTATGGGCACAGTCAGGACGGATGAATTTCGCAAGGAT
>JAYSPY010000136.1:0-30432 GCA_043721855.1 Pseudorhodobacter sp. | reverse complement strand
GTCTTGTTGACCACTCGGCATCCGAACTGTCGCGGATGATTGCTGCGCGAAAGGTTGCGCCGTCTGAGGTGATGGCAGATCATCTGGCGCGCATTGCATCGGTGAATGGTGCCGTGAACGCCGTGATTTCACTGCGCGATCCGAATGATCTGATGCGCGAGGCGCGTATGGCGGACGATGCGCCAAATTCTGGCTGGATGCACGGCCTGCCGTTGGCGGTGAAGGATTTGCTGGCCACCAAAGGCTTGCGTACCACCTATGGATCGCCGCTGTTCGCCGATCACATACCGGACGCGGATGATCTGGTTGTGGCGCGGATGCGGGCGGCGGGCGCTATCATCATCGGCAAGACCAACACGCCCGAATGGGGGCATGGCAGCCACAGTTTCAACCCGGTGCACGGTGTCACGCGCAATCCCCATGATCTTTCGCGGACAGCGGGTGGGTCATCAGGTGGCGCTGCGGCGGCACTTGCCACACGTATGGTGCCGGTGGCGGATGGGTCTGACATGATGGGCAGCCTGCGCAATCCGGCGGCGTTTTGCAACGTGTATGGTTTTCGCCCGACATGGGGGCTGGTGCCAGGTGATGCGGGTGGCGATACGTTTTTGGCCACGCTGGCGACCGAAGGCCCGATGGCGCGCAACGTCGAAGATATCGCGCGGCTTTTGCAGGTGATGGCGGGCGAAAACCCCGAGGTGCCGTTTGGGCGCGCCTTACAGCCTTACGGCAATAGGCTTGACATCGATCTGCGCGGCAAACGCATTGGCTGGCTGGGGGATTGGGGCGGGGCTTACCCAACCGAGCCGGGCATTGCCGATCTTTGTGAGGCGGCTTTGCAGGTATTTGCGGATCAAGGCGCGAGTGTTGACCCCGTAGCCCCGCCCTTCCCCGCGACCGATCTTTGGGTCGCATGGACCACCCTGCGCGCCATGCTGAACGCCGGGGCAAAAGGCGATTTATACGCAAACCCTGCCACCCGCGCGCACCTGAAGCCAGAAACCCAGTGGGAGGTGGACCAGGGGCTGACCCTGTCTGCCGCCGCTGTGCATTCCGCATCCGTGATCCGGTCGCGTTGGTATGCCTGTGCCGCGCGGTTGTTTCAAACCTATGATGCACTGGTGTTGCCATCGGCGCAGGTCTGGCCGTTCCCGGCGGAGTGGCGCTGGCCGAAAACTATCAACGGGCGCGCGATGGATACCTATCATCGCTGGATGGAAGTGGTGATCCCGGTCAGCCTCGCCGGTCTGCCTGCATTGGCACTGCCTGCCGGATTTGGCGCAAATGGCTTGCCGATGGGGGTGCAGATGTTTGGGCCAACGGGCAGCGATGCGCGCATTCTGGCAATGGGGCACGCGTATCACGCGGCGACTGGCTGGCCGGGGCGCAGGCCACCGATCCTATAGGCATCGGGCAGCGAGATGGGCAATCCGGTCCGCCACCTCGGCACGAACGGGCCCCTCGCGCGGCGCGTCACGCAGGGTGGTCAACATCGCCTCGGCCGGGGGGGGACGGCCACCGCCACCCCAGCTCAGGCCCCGCAGAATGGCTTGCGCCACGTCGGGCAACACATCGGGAATTTTTGCACCCGCCAGCGTGGCCCAAACCCCGGCCCAGCAGCGCCCAACCGACCACGGGTTGTAACCACCTCCGCCCAGCACCAACAATCGCGGTGCAAAATCTTGCAACGCGGCCACCACCGCCCAATGCGCATTGTTCGATAGTGTCAAGCGTGACAACGGATCTTCGGTCAATGCATCGGCCCCGCATTGCAAAACCACAACGTCCGGTTCGAATCGCGCAAGCCGCGGCAGGATAAGCCGCTGCAAAACCGCGCGCATTTCGGTATCATTGAACCCGGCTGGCACTGGCAGATTAAAGCAATTCCCAACGCCTGCATCGGTGATCGCCCCGCTGAAAGGCCAACGGCTTTGTTCGTGAACGGAGATCATTAGAACATCAGAATCACCGGCAAAAGCGTGTTCCACGCCGTCCGGGTGATGCGCATCAATGTCGACATAGGCGATACGCTGCACACCCGCATGGTGCAGAGTCAAAATACCAAGCACAGGATCGTTCAGATAGCAAAACCCATTGGCGCGGGCGGGCATGCCGTGATGGGTGCCACCACCCGGCACATAGATCACGCCTTGATGCCGCGCCAACATGTCGGCCGCCAGCATCACCCCGCCTGCCCCGGTGGCAGGCCTGCGAAACATGTCTGGAAAAACCGGGTTTGACAGCGTGCCAAGTCCGTATTGGCGGGCCGTAGCATCATCCACCACGCCATCCCGAGCAGCCGCTTGCAGGGCAGCAATATAATCGGGGGCGTGCCAAAGTTGCAGTGCTGCCGGCTTGGCCCTTGGGCTGGTGCGAAAGTGACCGGGCGCCAACCATCCAAGGGCACGCACCAGGTCCATCACGGTTGACACACGCGGCACCCGCAAGGGGTGCGTGGCACCGTAACTTGACCCGCGATACACCTCTGAGCCGATGAATATCGGGGCGGGGCGCGCGGTCGCTTGCGTCACTGCAGCAGCGCTTCGATCTTGTCGGTAATGGCGGCAGAGGTTGGCTTTGGCCCGGACCCCCAGGTGGCAGCAACGCTGCCCTGCCCATCCAGCAATACCTTGTTGAAATTCCAACCCGGTTCAAACCCGGATTGCGCTTTGACCCATGCAAAGAAAGGATGAGCCGCGTCACCGGACACAGAAGTGATGGTCGTCATCGGCAAGGTCAGGCCAAAGTTTGCGTCACAAAACGCCTTCACCTCGGTTTCTGAGTCCAGTTCTTGGGCGAAATCATTCGACGGCACTGCCAGCACCTTTAGCCCGCGCGCGCCGTAGGTGTCTTGCAGTGTCTGCAAATCCTCGTATTGCGGGGTGTAGCCGCACAGGGACGCAGTGTTAACCACCAACACCGGATTGCCGCGCCAGTCATCAAGGTCTATTTTGCCGCCCTCGATGGCAGTGAAGGTGAACCCCGCCAGCGCTACCGACGGCACCAGGATTGCCGCCGTAGCCAGCGCTGCCAGCGTGGCACGAAGCATGCACCAACCGGCTTTATCACGTTGCGTCATCGCGGTTTCCCCTTTTCTTTGTGCACGAGATAAGGCGCGTATCGGTTCCGTCAAACAGCTAATTTCACGAAACCCGCGCCATGCGACCCACAGTTGCGTGAATATCGTAACCGAGGCGTGGGAAGTTCGTCACAGCCATGCCATATTAAATACATTGATGGTGGGCAGAATGGCAAAAAGCCGCGCCCTGAGAAAGATTAAGCAGGCATGAAACGCAGTCCTTCCAGCGCCTTTACATCCGATCCGGATGTGCCGCGCAGCCAATACGGGGCCATCTGTTGGCGCAAAGCCGAGGCCGGCCTTGACGTACTTTTGATCACCAGCCGCGAAACCGGGCGCTGGGTTATCCCCAAAGGCTGGCCGATCAAGGGCATCAGCGCCGCCGCATCCGCCGCGCGCGAAGCATGGGAAGAAGCGGGCGTAGAAGGCAAGTTATGTGACACCTGTCTTGGCGTATTTTCCTACCAAAAGCTAATGCCGGAAGACCAAGCTATTCTCTGCGTCGTGGCGATTTACGGGGTAAGGGTGGAAAAACTATCGCGCCGCTATCCCGAGCAACGCCAGCGCCGCCGTAAATGGTTTGCCGCGCGCGAGGCCGCAGCTTTGGTGGCCGAACCGGAATTACGCGCGCTGTTACTGGCGCTGGATCAAGACGCAAAAGACCCCGTGGCGGTGAAAAAACCAAAGCCGGCGGAGTCTGCACGACCGCAGATTGATGGTTGAAAATTCCTGACAAATGCTTAAATCATCAAGGATGAGCAAACCAGTGCGCCGATGATCTGCTATAGCCTCAGATGTCCTGTGTCGCATGACTTTGACAGCTGGTTTCGCACATCAGATGCATATGATGGCTTGCGCGCCGCAGGGCAGATTGCCTGTCCGGTCTGTGGCAGCAGCGATGTTACAAAAACCCTGATGGCCCCGGCGGTGCGTTCAGCCCGAGGCGAGGCGTCACCTGCGCCCCAGCCTGCAACGTGCGGTGCGCTGTCAAAACCCGGATCAGCGGTGGAAGAGGCGTTTGCCGCGATGCGCAAACAGGTCGAGGACAATTCAGACTATGTCGGTCTGAACTTTGCCGCAGAGGCCCGCAAAATGCATGATGGCGATTTGCCAGCCCGCGCGATTTACGGCGAAGCAAAGCCGGAAGAGGCGCGCCGGTTGATTGAGGACGGCATACCCGTCGCGCCATTGCCGTTCATGCCAAAGCGCAAGGCCAATTGATTTTCTGGCCAAAAAAATTCTTCAAGAAAGAATTTTAGGGGGGGGGGTCTGCCCCCCACGCCCGTTCCGGGCTTCCCCCCGAGGATATTTTTCCAAGGTGAAGTCGGCAGGAAGACCCTAGATTTGCTTTTCGGGCATTTGAACGCGAAGGCCGTCAAGAGCGTCGGATACTTTCAACTGGCAGGTCAGGCGGGATCTGCCCGGATCCGGCGACCAGGCAAAATCCAGCATGTCGTCTTCCATCGCGTCTTTCTTTGGTAATTTGTCGAACCATGCCGGGTCTACATAGACATGGCAGGTGGAACAGGCGCAGGCACCGCCGCAATCAGCCTCGATCCCCGGAATGCCGTTGTCGCGTGCGCCTTCCATCACGGTCAGGCCATTGGCCACGTCGATCACATGTGCTTTGCCGCCAAATTCGACATAGGTAATTTTCGCCATTCCAACCCTCGTTTCCGGCTATGCATTTTGCTATCCTGCGACATAGGGCAAGTGTCGCGGCTTTGCCAGTGGGGCAATGGCTGCGCCGCACTTTCGCATGGGCCAGACTGTCGCTATGATATGTGCGATGACCGGATTTACCTGAAAAACCCGGCACAACAGGGCAAGTTCGGACATGACAAGACCTTATGTTTTCTGCGCGATTATCGTCTTGGGTCTTGCGGGTTGTGGTGCGGTTTCTGCGCCCCGATCTGAAGCGCTGGCAGATCTGGGCGCGCAAGTGGTGCGAGGCGGGCGGCCAATTGGGCCAAAAGACGCGTGTTGGGCAAACGACGCGTTGCCCGCGGTGATTGAAACGGTCACCGACCAGATTGCCGAAGACGCATCGGTGGACCGCGATGCAGGGTACCGGATCGAGACGCAGCAAAACATCGTAAAGCCGCGTGAAGAAATCTGGTTTCGCACCCCTTGCCCGGATGCGTTGACGCCGGAGGTGATCCGCACATTGCAGCGGGCACTGACTGCGCGCGGGCTTTTCATGGGAGAGCCGTCGGGCAGTATCGATACTGTTACGCGCACAGCCATTCGCGCCTATCAGGGCCCGCGCGGGTTAAACAGTGACCGGATATCGCTTGTTGCTGCACAGGAACTGGGCGTGGTGCCATCTGATTTTGGGCAAACATCCGAATAGAAAATCCGTGCAAAACTGCAAAAAGGCCCGATGTTTCCACCGGGCCTGGCTCAATAATTCAGACTGCCCTATTCGATCGACAGGGCCACAAAGCGCGGATCACCATCGCGGCGCACCAGCAGCAGCAGGGATTTGCGCCCAGCGCTGCGCGCTTCCTCCACCCGGCCCTCCAGATCCTTCAGCACGACAACCTTTTGCTGTCCGGCCTCGGTGATCAGATCGCCGTCACGCAGACCCTTGGCATATGCTTCCGAGGCTTGATCAACCCCCATCACGATCAGGCCTTCGCTGCCGACCGGCAGGCCCAGCTTGGTGATGATTGTACTGTCAACCGGGGCCACAGTCAGGCCCAAAATCTCGGCATTCGCCGGGGCTTCCGGGGCTGGCGTTGCGACCGGTACTGGTTCAGCCTCTGCTTCTTCACGACGACCAAGTTTGATCGACAAAGTTTCGGTTTTGCCATCACGCTGCACAACCAGCGCAACCGCTTCGCCAATCGGGGCATCGGCCACACGGCGCACCAATTCACGCGTGTCGGCGACATCCGCCCCAAAGAACGAGGTGATCACATCGCCTGCCAGCAACCCCGCATCCTTGGCCGGCCCATCGGGCACATCGGTGATAAGCGCACCCTTGGCATCGGCAAGACCCATGGCTTCGGCCACATCCGGGGTAACATCCTGAATGCGCACCCCCAACCAACCACGCCGGGTTTCGCCAAACTCTTTCAACTGGCCCACGACCTTGGAGACCACGTTCGACGCCATGGAAAACCCGATGCCGATAGAGCCGCCGTTTGGCGATAGAATCGCGGTATTCACGCCAACCACCTGGCCATCTGTGTTGAACAGCGGCCCACCCGAATTGCCCCGGTTGATCGCCGCATCGGTCTGGATGAAATCGTCATAGGTGCCGGACAATTCGCGTTTGCGCGCCGAGACGATGCCAGCGGAAACCGAGAATCCCTGCCCAAGCGGGTTGCCCATCGCCACAACCCAGTCGCCGACGCGCATCACGTCGCTGTCACCAAACGACACGAAAGGCAGCGGCGTCTCGCTTTCCACTTTCAGCAGCGCAATATCGGTTTTCACATCGGTGCCGACCAGCTTGGCCCGCAGCCGTTTGCCGTTGAAGAAATCAATTTCAATGTCATCGGCGCCTTCAATCACGTGATTGTTGGTGACGATGTAGCCATCTGCCGAAATCACAAAGCCTGATCCCAGCGCTTCAGACCGCTGTGGCGCTTGCGGGCCTTGGCCTTCACCGCCTTGCCCATTCTTTTTCATGAAATCGTCAAAGAAATCCTGGAACGGCGACCCTTCGGGCACCATTGGGCCGCTTTCCGTGGTGGTAGCGACCAATGACGATGTGGTGATGTTCACCACTGCAGGGCTAAATTGTTCGGCCAGATCGGCGAAGCTTTCGGGTGCGCCGCGCGCATCAACTTGCGGAGCCTGCGCAATAAGCAAAGCCGCACCAATCATCAGAGCCATCAACAAACGGGGGGCCTTGTAGGGCGTTGCCGGAAGAATGGACACTTGGGAAATCTGTCTCGTCTGCACCACGAATTCCTTTCGTTGCTCGGGTCGCTACGTCACTTGCTGACAGACTTTTCTGTGCAAGACGCTATCATGTCTATGAGGTAGGCAAGTTTGGGCGCAATGCAAACTCCATCGCGGTTTTTCAATAGGATGTGATCAGATGCGCCAGCGAAAACACGTTTTCGTAAAAAGAAAGGGCCTGCGTTGCCGCAAGCCCATCTTGTTTATTGCAGTTTCATGGCGCGGCAGGAGCGTCCGGTCCTGGCGCTTTTTCGCTGCGCAGATAATCGAAAAACTCGCTGTCGGGCTTTAGCACGATTGACGAATTGCCCGGTTGCAGCGCGCGCTCATAGGATGTCAGCGACCGGGTGAAGGCAAAGAACTCCGGATCACGGCCAAACGCTTCGGCATAAATCGCATTCCGTGCAGCATCTGCTTCACCGCGAATGACCTCAGCGTTTTTGCGCGCCTCGGATGTCAATTCCACCACGGTGCGATCCGCCGATGCGCGAACGCGCTGTGCGGCCTCGTTCCCGCGCGCAATCTCATCTGCCGCTTCGCGTTCCCGTTCAGCCCGCATCCGCGCGAACGTAGCTTCAAGGTTTTGTTCTGGCAAATCAGTGCGCGTCAGGCGCACATCGATGATATCAACGCCCAAAGATTTCGCTTCGCGCTTGGCGATATCGCGGATCTGATTCATCAGCCCGGTGCGATCTTCCGACAGAACCTTGCTGGAGACCACCCGACCCAACACCTCGGGGATCGCGTTGTTCAAGATGCCCGACAGCAAAAGCTGCGCCTTTTCAACGTCGCCCGCACCCACGGATTCGCGGAATTTGACCAGATCGACAATCTGCCAGCGCGCAAACGCATCCACCACAAGGCGGCGGTCGTCTTCCATCGTCACTTCCAGCGGCGGCGTGGGCAGGCTGAGGATACGGCCATCATAGCGCACCACCTCTTGCAAGATCGGGATCTTGAACCCAAGGCCCGGGTCTTCCTTGACTTGTTTCACTTGGCCAAACTGCAAGACCAGCACTTTTTCCCGTTCGTCGACGATGAACAAGGAAGACAAGATGCCCGCCACAATCAACGCCAGAACTGGCAAAATATAAGCGGCGCGCATCAGTTGGTCCCCCCGGTTACGGCAGCAGCCCCCGCGACGGGCACTTTGTTCAATTCATTCAGCGGCAAGAATGGCACAACACCTGGTCCGCCATCGCCAGATCCGACACCATCGAGGATCACTTTGTTCATGCCGCCCAGCACTTTTTCCATGGTTTCCAGATACATCCGCTTGCGCGTCACCTCGGGTGCCTTCACATATTCGTTGTAGACCGACAGGAAGCGACTTGCCTCGCCCTGCGCATCATTCACAACCCGCGCCCGGTAGCCCTCGGATTCTTCGGCAAACTGCGCCGCGGCACCGCGCGCGCCTGCGGTCACGGTGTTGGCGTAAGCGTCAGCCTCTTTTTCCAGACGGTCGCGGGCCTGTTGGGCTGCCTGAACCTCGCGGAAGGCGTCAATCACCTCTGACGGCGGGGCCGCCTTGGCGAAGTTCACCCGCACCACAGAAATCCCGGCCTTGTAGGTGTCCAGCGTGGCCTGCACAGATACGCGCAGATCGGTGGCAATAACACCCCGGTCACGGTTCAGAATGGGCGACAGTTCCGACCGCGCAATAATATCGCGCATCGCAGATTCTGACACCGCCCGAATGGTGTCGGTCGGATCAGACAGATTGAAAAGAAATTCTGACGGATCGGCCACGCGCCACACCACCTGAAAATCAATATCGACGATGTTTTGATCGCGGGTCAGCATCAGCCCGGTATCCATCTCACCGCCGGCACCCGTGCCGATGTCGGTTGTCCGCTCGCCCGTCACCTGCACCACTTCAGCCTTCACGAACGGCCAGGGAGCAAAGTTCAGGCCCGGATTTCCGATACCGCTGTAGGCACCTAAAAACAGTTCGACGGAACGCTCTTCTGGCTTGACCGAATAGAAAGACATGAATGTCCATACCGCCACGGCCGCCAGCCCGCCCAACAAAAGCCCTTGCCGCGTGACCAAAGGTGCACCTGGTTCGTGCCCGCCACCGCCATTGCCGCCGCCATTGTTGGAACGCCCACGCCCGCCCATCAGCACGCGAAGCTGTTCCTGGCCCTTCTTCATCAGTTGTTCAATTTCCGGGATCTGCGGACCGTCACCCGGTCTGCGACCACCACTCCGGTTATCGCCCCCACGGTTATCGCCGCCTTCACCCTTGTCGCGATCATCGCCACCAGAGCCGCCACTGCCGCCCCATGGGCCACCGTTTCCAGACATATGTTTCAGACCTTTTCTTTGTTTGGTATAAGGTGGGGATGCGAACGCGAAATTCAAGCACTTAAGCCATTCTTATAGGCTTTCGCATTGTCACTATTTCTTCTGACATGGTTGGATGCACAGCAACGGTGCGGTCAAAATCCTCTTTTGTGGCGCCCATCTTGATCGCTATCGCAGCCAGCTGGATCATTTCCCCGGCCCCCGGTGCGACGATATGACAACCCAGAACTTTTCGCGTGGCGAGGCTGACGATCAGTTTCATCATCACGCGGTCTGGCTTTCCCGCAAAAGCCGACTGCATCGGGCGAAAGGCCGTCGCGTAAACCGCTATCGGCTCTGCCGCCCGCGCCGCGTCTTCCGACAGGCCGATTGACCCCATTTCGGGCTGGGTAAACACGGCCGATGGCACGAGCGCATGATCAGCCTTGGTGGCCCGCCCGCCAAACACCGTATCAGCAAAGGCATGGCCTTCGCGTATTGCCACCGGGGTCAGGTTAATGCGGTCGGTCACATCGCCCACCGCAAAGATCGAAGGCACGGCGGTCTGGCTGTAGTCATCCACCCCAATCTGCCCGGCGCGGCCCAGTGCCACGCCCAAATCTTCCAGCCCCATACCACCGGAATTTGGTTTGCGCCCCGTGGCATACATCACCAGATCAAATTCGCGCATCTCACCATCGGTGGATACGGCCTTGATCCCGCCTGCTGTTTTCTCCAACCGGATCACATCTGTGCCGCAGCAAATTTCAATCCCGCGCGCCTGCATTGCCATGGCCACATGGCCGCGCGCCTCGTCGTCAAAACCGCGCAAAATCTGTGCGCCCCGGTAAAACAACGTCACCTTGACGCCAAGGCCATGCAAGATGCAGGCGAATTCAGACGCGATGTAGCCACCTCCCACAATCAGCGCCCGCTTGGGCAGCGCATCCAGATCGAACATCTCGTTCGAGGTGACTGCCAGATCGCCGCCGGGAATATCCGGCACAAACGGCCGCCCGCCAGTGGCAATCAACACATGCGCCGCGGTCACGCGCGACCCATCATCCAGCCGCACTGTATGCGCATCGTCCAGCACAGCGCGCGCGTCATAAACTGTGACCCCCGCGCCTTTCAGCGTGGCACGGTACGCCGCCTCCAGCCGCGCCAATTCATTGTGCAATGCGCCGCGAAATTTCAGCCAATCAAAGCTGCCGATGCTGGCACCCCAGCCATAAGCTTGTGCCAGTTCGATTGCCTCGGGGTAACCCGATGCATAGACCATCAGCTTTTTGGGCACACAGCCCCTGATCACGCAGGTGCCACCCATCCGGCTTTCCTCAGCCAGACCTACCTTCGCGCCATGTTCCCCTGCTGCAATCCGCGCCGCTCGCACCCCGCCAGACCCGCCGCCGATGACAAACAGATCATAATCGAAGGGCATCGCTGGCTCCTGTGCTGGCCAATGGTTTCATCACACCATAGTTAAGCGAACAGGACCGCAAGTGAAAGGTGACAACGCGGCTTTCGGAAAACCAACACCCGACGCTGTCAGCGCCGGGTGCAGAAAATTTAGCGCCGTTGACGGCTATCAGTCCAGCGTCTCAGCCCAAGCGGCGGCAAGACCAGGGCGGTAGGACGTGGTCAGATTATTGCGCTTGGCACCAGTTGCACCGAACGGGATACGAATGCCGATGCCGAAGAATTCGTCTAAACCGGAATCCTCGGTATTGGCGATGATGTCCATCGTCTCATAAGTCAGGGTGCCGATAACCCGGTCCGTGATTTGATAATCGACCCCTACACTGATCGCCCTGTAATCACCTGAATCACCGTCATCTTCAAAAATCAGCGGCGAATTGCCCTTTTCAAATTCTGCCGAGATGACAAATCGGTCCACGGTTGCCGCAATCCCGATTTTGCTGAAACTGCCTGAGAATTCACTGTCGCCCGGGTCACCGATCATCTTAGCGCGACCAACCTGAGCAAAGACTGAAACGGCCCCCATCGAGTATTCGCCTTCGATCCCATAAAGCGAGCCTGTCATATAATCATTCGTCGTGGTGACATCAGAACCTTGAAAACGATTCTTGCCAACAAAGGCGCCACCATAAAAAGCGCCAAAATTGCGGCCGGCATGCAGGCCAAGACTTCCAGCGCCGCCCGGGGCATATTCGTCGAAATCCTGATCGCCGATGCTTCGGTTATAAAGGTTCAAGTCGCCAAAAATGCGCCAATCACCGAAAGTCGCGCCAAGATACCCAGATGCCTTATACCCGCTTTCTGTAAGACGCTCGCTATCGTCATCCGTGCTTAGAAACGGGGCAGTGCCATAGGAAAGCGCAACACTTCCTTCAAACGTTTGTGCCTGAACGCCACCAGCGCCTAAAATCAGCGCCAAAGCCAAAAGCGCAACTTTTTCGACCATTCTCTTTCTCCATTTATAACCAATTTGAAAGGAAAATGCGCAGATGGCAAAAATCAATAACTGTAAAAAAAATCGTGAACGTCCCATCCACATACCAACCTATGTGCCTCTGTTTTAAGGGACGCGTTTGCAGGGTCAATAAAACGCGAGAGTGGCTTGCGCGGACTCGCGGAAAAGTTGTCATAATGCAACACTTTCGACCGGGGCGATCACGAAATTTCCAAGTAATCCCCGGCTTACTCCCCCAGATCGGCGAAAATATTGTCGCCGGGGACCAGTTCAATATGGTCATCCTCAACGCTGCCGGAATTGATGTTGCGCACAGTCACCCGGCCGTCACCATGGCCTACAACCACGATATCGCAGATGTCGATGAACAGTCCGTTTTCCACCACACCGGGAATTTGATTCAATACCAGCGCCAGCTGCCTTGGGTTGCCGATGCGTTTCAAGTGCAAATCGATGATGTAATTCGACTCGTCGGTGATCAGGGGCCGGTCGCCGTTCATCCGCAAAGTGCAGTCGCGGTTCAACACATCCAGACTGACCAGCGTTTCCTCGATCAACGCTTTCGTCGTCTGCCAACCGAACGGGATGACTTCCACAGGCAACGGGAACGCCCCGAGCGTGGACACTTCTTTCGCCGCATCAGCGATGACGATCATCTGGTCACTCGCGGTGGCCACAATCTTTTCTTGCAGCAACGCCGCCCCGCCGCCCTTGATCAGGTTCAGGTTGGCGTCAAATTCGTCGGCGCCGTCAATCGTCAAATCCAGCCATTTCGCATCATCAAGCGACGTTACCGGTATTCCCAATTGTTGCGCCAGTTGTGCGGTGCGACTGGAAGTTGGCACGCCGGTGATACGAAGGCCTTCGTCACGCACCCGTTCCGCCAGACAGCGCACCATCCACGCGGCAGTTGACCCGGTGCCAAGACCCACTTTCATGCCGTTTTGAACAAACCCTACGGCGCGCTTGGCCGCCACAAATTTCGCCTTGTCGATCGGGGAAAGCTCTGCCGCCATCATCATCTCCTTCACTGCTGCCGTGCTTATAGGCAAACCGGCGAGGCGGGGCGAGGGTCAATTCACACGCAGTCCCCGCTTGACATTGGCCTTGATGGCGCTCTATTGCGAATAAGTCGCATTAGCAAAGAGCCTGACTATGGCCACCCAGGATACCAACCCCTTCGATCTGTCCAACCGCAAAGCTTGGCGGCGCGATTCCGGAAATGCGTCATTGGCCGAAGTTAACCGGTCCGTCGCGCTGCCTGCCGGATCATGGCGCAGGTTTGCGGCCTTCCTTGGACCCGGCTATATGGTCGCCGTCGGCTATATGGACCCCGGAAACTGGGCCACCAGCATCGCGGGCGGATCGAAATTCGGCTACACCCTGCTGGTCGTGGCGCTGATGTCGAACCTCATGGCCATCGTGCTGCAATCTTTGTGCGCCCGGCTTGCCATCGCATCGGGGCGTGATCTGGCGCAAGCCTGCCGCGATGCGTATCCGCGCTGGGTCGCCATTCCGCTTTGGCTGATGGCCGAACTTGCCATCATTGCCACCGATATTGCCGAGGTGATCGGCACTGCCATCGGTCTGAACCTGCTGTTTGGCATCCCGCTGGAGCTTGGCGTTATCATCACGGCGCTGGACGTGTTCCTGATCTTATGGCTGCAAAACAAGGGGTTCCGCTGGCTAGAGGCATTTATCATCACGCTTCTGGGCGTCATCGCCGTCTGCTTTGGTCTGCAAATTGCCTTGGCCGATCCCGATTGGGGCGGTGTCATCCGTGGCTTTGCGCCGACTGTGGAAATCTTGCGCAACCCTGAAATGCTGTATCTGGCCCTTGGGATACTTGGGGCCACGGTGATGCCGCATAACCTGTATTTGCATTCGGCCATTGTGCAGACCCGCGACTATGGCGACAGTCTGCAAGAAAAGCGCCAAGCCCTGAAATTTGCAACGCTGGATAGCACCATCGCTTTGATGTTTGCGTTGTTTATCAATGCGTCGATCCTGATTCTGGCTGCTTCTGTCTTCAACAGCACCGGCAGAACGGAAGTTGTCGAACTTGGCGATGCGCACCAATTGCTGGGCCCTTTGCTTGGATCTGGCATCGCACCTTCGTTGTTTGCCATAGCTTTGCTGGCTTGCGGCCTGAATTCCACCGTCACTGCCACCCTTGCGGGCCAAGTGGTGATGGAAGGGTTTTTGAACCTGCGTATCCCGCCATGGTTGCGCCGCCTGATCACCCGCGCCATCGCCATCGTCCCCGCCGCCGCCGTCACCATCTACTACGGCAGTGCAGGCACAGGGCGGCTGTTGATTCTGACGCAAGTAATCCTCAGCTTGCAGTTGTCGTTTGCAGTGGTGCCTTTGGTCATGTTCACCTCCAGTACACAGAAAATGGGCGCAATGCGCGCGCCCCTGTGGCTGATCGCCATTGCCGTATTGATCGCCGTGGTAATCGTCGCGCTGAACATGAAACTGCTCGTCGATTTTGTGGGGGGCGGGCGGTAGCCGCCGCCTACTCTGATGTGACCAGCGAACTGACCGCCGTCACAACTTCATCAATCGCCACCGCGCCATTGCCGTTCAGATCGAACAGGATCAGGCTGCGCACACCGGCGGCATCGGTTTCATCCATCGCCTTCATCGCCACGCCGTCCGCATGGCTGCGCAATTCGTCCATGGTCGCAGACCCATCGGCGTCGGCGTCTGCCAGATCAAAACCCCAGTACAGATCACCCCGCCTGCTGGCCGTCAAAGTGCCCGCATAAAGCGTGGCCTCAGCACGGCTGATCGCCCCGTCATTGTTCAAATCTGCCGTCAAAAAGAACCCGATGTTGCGCGCCCGCGCCACAGCCCGTCGCAGCGAGACATAGGCGTCAAGCCCGGCCTGATCAATCTGGCCATCAGTCCCGTAAGCATAAATCATACTTGCCGCATCGTCCAAAAAACCGTCCGGCGTGGCGCGCAACGCCTTCAACCGCTTTGCCGGCATGGATTTTATCAGCTTTGCCACCGCCGAAGCGGCAGCGACCTTGGTCTGCGGAACGGCAACATCCGCCTCTTGCCCACGCTCTTGCGCACGCTCTTGCGCATGGGCCGCCACACCGCAAAGCGCAATCAACATCACCATCATGATCCGAAACAGCATGCCCATTCTCCACCTATCGACTGTCCCTGTCTGGCAGCCTGTGGTTAACCAAAGGTTGATGCGCGCTATCATGGCAGGGCTTTGCGATCAAAAGTCGCTTTTGGACGGGCATCCGGGCCAGACAAGCGCCAGATTGTCCCAAAACCCGGAGCAACCCGATGTACATCCTGCACTATGCCCCCGATAACGCCTCGCTGATCATCCGACTGGTGCTGGAAGAGGCGGGCATTGATTACCGCACGGTCTTGGTTGACCGCAGCCAGCATGCCCAAAACAGTGACGCCTACCGACGTCTTAATCCCACAGGCCTGATCCCGGCTTTGGAAACCCCTGATGGCCCAATCTTTGAAACGGCGGCAATCCTTTTGTGGCTGTCAGACCGTCACGATCTTGCCCCCGCGTTCGATGCCCCGTTGCGGGGCACGTATCTGAAATGGTTGTTCTTTATCTCTAACACCGCGCATGCCGATCTGCGCCAGCTGTTCTACCCTGGCCAATATGTGCCAGCTGATGCCACGCCAGGACACCACGCGTTGTTGTCTGCCCGGATGACACGCCACTTTGGCCTTCTTGATCAAGCCTGCGCCGATCATCCGCTGCTCTTTGGGCCCACATCAATCCTGATCAGCTATCTGGCCCCGCTGATGCGTTGGGCGGTGCTCTATCCTGCGGGCCAGATCCGGTGGTTCCATCTGGCAGACTACCCTAAACTGGCACTCGAAATTGCCGCAGTTGAGGCCCGCCCCGCAACGCAGCGCCTGATCATCGCCGAAGGGCTTGGCGTGACGCCATTCACTGCCCCAAACTACCCAGATCCACCAGAAGGCAGCCCGCATTGATACCCGCCACGTCAGTATGGCTGGCCTTGCCTGCAAATGCCCCCTAGCATGCGCCACCACTTAACACCCAATCCGGAGCTTGCGATGTACACCCTGCAATCCATTCCCGATTTTGCCTCGCTGATCGTGCATTTGGTGCTGGAGGAATTGGGCCAGCCCTATAGCCTGAACACGCTGGATTTCGACACTGGTGATCTTGATGCGCCCGCCCACCGCGCGATGAATCCGTTCGGCAAAATTCCCGCCATGCAAACCCCGGATGGCCCGATGTTCGAGACGGCGGCCATCACCCTCTGGCTGGCCGACCGTCACGGCGCCTTGGCCCCTGCCCCTGCATCGCCCGACCGCGCCGCGTTTCTAAGCTGGTTCTTTTTTACCAACTTCTCACTGCACACCGGCATGATGAATCTTGTCCACCCCTACCGCCCCGGCGGCGAAGAGGTGTCTTTTGCCGTCTCACAAAACACCCACACGCGGCTGATGGCAGAGCTGGCAGTGCTGGACGCGATGATCACAACCGCCGAACCCGGATGGCTTTCCGCCGCCGCGCCTTCGATCCTGACCTATCATCTTGCCGTTCTGATGCGCTGGATGAAAGCGTTTGCCAAGTTCCCCGAACACGCCATCAACAGCGCCAATTTCCCTGCTATCCATGCCATCTTGGTTGCCATGGAAACCCGTCCCGCCGCGATGCGGGCAGCGCTTACCGAAGGGCTAAGCGGCACCTTCTTCTCTAACCCCGAAAGCTGATCCGCGATGTTTCTTTCCGTCTTCGACATGTTCAAAATCGGCATCGGCCCATCCTCGTCGCACACCATGGGGCCCATGGTTGCCGCCGCCCGTTTTCTGGATACGTTGCGCGCCAGCCCGTTTCACCCAAAAGGCCTGCGCGCCAGCCTGCACGGATCGCTGGCCTTCACCGGGGTCGGCCACGCCACCGACCGTGCTACGATTCTGGGCCTCGCCGGGTTCGAGCCCGCCACCTATGATGCCGAACGCGCCGATGCCGCCCTTGCCCTTATCCGTGAAACCAAAACCATCACCGCCCCCGGCCTGCCGGCCTTGCACTTTGACCCCGGCGCAGACCTGATCTTCGACTACGGCCCCGCCCTGCCCGGCCATGCAAATGGCATGATCCTGAAAGCAACCGACGCGCAGGGCGATGTGATCTTAGCAGAGACCTATTATTCCATCGGTGGCGGCTTTGTTCTGACGGCAGATGAGTTGGACGCGAAGGGTGAAAAGAAAGCAAAACCCGCCGCCGTGCCCTATCCGTTCGAATCTGCCGATGCGATGATGGCGATGGCCAAAGCTTCTGGCAAATCCATTGCCCAGATGAAACGCGCCAATGAACTGGCGTTCCGTGGCGCGGCTGATCTGGATGCGGGAATAGACCGGATCTGGCAGGTGATGACCGATTGCATTGATCGCGGCATTGCGGGCACTGGCATTCTTCCGGGGGGCCTGAAGGTGCGCCGCCGTGCCAAGGGCATTCATGACGCGCTTATGGCGGAACGTGGCCTCAACATGACCGCGCCGCATACCACCAATGACTGGATGAGCCTGTATGCCATGGCAGTAAACGAGGAAAACGCCGCCGGTGGCCAGGTCGTCACCGCCCCCACCAACGGTGCTGCTGGCGTGGTGCCCGCCGTGCTGAGATACTATCTGGACCATGTGCCAGGCGCATCATCGTCAAAAATTGGCGAATTCATGCTGACTGCCGCTGCCATCGGCGGGTTGGTGAAACACAACGCATCCATTTCTGGTGCTGAATGCGGCTGTCAGGCCGAAGTAGGCTCTGCCGCCGCCATGGCCGCCGCAGGATTTGCTGCCGTTATGGGGGGCACGCCGGAACAAGTGGAAAACGCGGCCGAAATTGCGTTGGAACATCATCTGGGCATGACTTGCGACCCCGTGCGTGGCCTTGTGCAGGTGCCTTGCATCGAACGCAATGGCCTTGGCGCCATCAAAGCCATCTCTGCTGCAAGTCTCGCGTTGCGCGGTGACGGTATTCATTTGGTCAGCCTTGATGTCTGCATCGAGACGATGCGCCAGACCGGCAACGATATGATGGACAAATACAAAGAAACCTCGCTGGGCGGTCTTGCCGTCAACGTGCCCAACTGTTGAAGCCCGGCACCGCAAAAATTTTCGCAAAAATTTTCCGAAGGACTTTCTGAAAATCCTTGATCGGCCAAGGCCGCTTTTGTCGGACAAATGTCGCCTTCAGGCTGGACATGGGCTAACGCCCCCCATACCCATCGTTAATGACGACAGATCGCATCCTGCCCGGCGTTGGCCTTATGCTTGCATTTTGCGTGCTGGCACCGTTGTTGGATGTGTCGTCCAAACTTGCCGCTGCAACTGTTCCGGTGGGGCAAATCACGGGTGCGCGCTTTTTAGTGCAAGGGGCGCTGATGCTGCCCATTGCCGGTATCATGCGCATCACCCTGCGCCTTGATCGCCGCATGACCGGGTTGATCATTCTGCGCGCGGTGTTCCTGATCCTGTCGACTTACACTTTTGTGGCAGGTATCGCCGTTATGCCGGTCGCAGATGCGCTTGCGATTGCCTTTGTCGAACCTTTCATCCTGCTGATACTTGGCAGCTTTCTGTTCGGCGATCAGATCGGCCCGCGCCGCATTGTCGCCTGCGCCGTGGGCTTTGGCGGCGCGCTGCTGGTTATACAACCCAGCTTGGCCGCCTTTGGCAGCATTGCGCTTTACCCGCTTGGCACCGCATTCTTTTTTGCCTTCTACATGCTGCTGACCCGCCACATGTCGCAATCCATGCATCCGGTTGCCATGCAACTGCACACATCGCTGGCCGGATCGGCGATCTGCCTGCCAGCCCTTTGGCTGCTCGACGGATCGGGGTTCGCCTCACTTGACAGTGTGGCGCCGCAGGGCATTGCATGGCTTTGGCTGTTTGGCGTCGGCTTTTGGGCCGCCCTTAGCCATATGTGCATGACCTATGCGCTGAAATTCGCGCCCACATCGACGCTGGCCCCCCTGCATTATCTGGAAATTGTCGCTGCCGTGGCGCTTGGCTATCTGGTGTTCAATGATTTCCCCAATGCAATGACATGGGCTGGCATTGCCGTGATCGTGTCATCGGGCCTTTATATCATTCACCGCGAACACCGTGTGGCACGTAATGCCGCCCGCGCCATTTCGGCACCAACCCACTGATCGCCGCATCAAGCCGCGCGCGGGGCACGATCACCAACATGCCGGGGCGATCAAATTGCACCTGCACCACAGGCTGGCTTACCCGGTTCGAGGTGCCTGTCTTGCCATCGGGTGCCAGTGCCACTTCATCAATCGGCCAATGCAGGCCCTGACTTTTGCCCGAGACAGGCCCCATCGGGAACAGCGAAAACCGATCCCCGACACGCAGCTTTAATGTCACCTCATGCGGCACGTGAAAAATGACGTCCATTCCACTGATCACCAGACACGGGCAACCCCGATGCCGCACCAGAGCGTTCAACACAGCCAACCCGTGATCCACCCGCGCGCCCGTCACCCCCAGCGCCAGCACGAACGGCGCATCAACCGACCGCAACACCTTGGCGAAATCAGTCGAGTCCTGTTCGGCAATCCGAAACAACCGCCCGGGCGCAATCACCGCCAAAGCAGCGTCAGATATACTGTCGAAATCCCCGATCACAGCACTTGGCATCAGCCCCGCCGCCAGCACCCGGTCTGCACCGCCATCCGCCGCGACAATCACCGGGGCACGCGCCATGCACAGCGACAGATCCCGCCGCGTAACCGGCCCGCCACCAACCACCGTTACCGCGTCCTGTGATTGGACAATCATCCCATTCATACCGATACTGTCCTCAATTAAGGCAGGATTCGAGGATGATGAACATAATCAATCCTTCAAATAACCGCCGTCTGTCCATGGATTAGCACAAGAGTCACGGCATTACAGGGCCAGAGTTTGGTAAAGGGCGGGCATCCGATGATCGGGGCAAGTAAAATTCTAACGGTGTCTTACGGGACTTTCTCCTGCACGCTGGAGGGGTTTGATGACCCATTCAACACCATGCGGGCGATTGCCGAATATTTCCGCGATCTGGCGGCAGAAGACCGCTATTTCGGGGCAGAACCGCCAACTCCGGATGCGGCCATGCTTCTTAAGATTGCCGAACGCGAAGTTCAGCGCCGTGTCGAGGCAAAAATCAACGAAAACGGCGTTGTTTTGCGCACTGGCGAAGCGATGCAAAGCCCGGCCTACATGCCCCCATCGCAGCCGCCTGCCCCTGTGCCAGTTCCGACGCGAACAGCGCAAACCGCGCCCGAATTTGTGTCAGAACCCGCCCCGATGCCCGACGGTGTTGCGGCCAAACTGCTGCGCATTCGCGCCGCTGTTGCCAACGCAGAATTGGCGGAAACACGGGTAGAAACTCGGGCCGAAACGCAGGCCCAAACACAGGCCCAAACACAAGCACAAGCACAAGCACAGCCAGCACAAACACCGATCAGCCCTGCACCTACCACACCGATTCTCGCTGATTATTCCGAAGATCAGCACGCCGATGAAATCGGCACCACCACCGCGTTGACCGCCGCATTTGCGCCAGATGCGTTCAATGCCGATGGCGGCGACACTTATACTTGGGACGATCCGGTTCCATCCGGCTCTGACGCCCGCTATGACGACGACCCGAACACGGACGAACCCCTGGTTCTTGTGGCAGACAGATCAGAACAACAGCCGCCGGCTGCCGACGAGACATCCTATGACGACGAAGAAACATTCGAAATTATCGCCGAGGCGGAATTTGCGCCTGCGCAGATTGACCCGTCAGACGACGCAGCGCAATCAATCCTGCCAGAAGAAATTATCGCGCCAACATCGGATTCTGACGGCAGCCTGCTTGCCGCGTTGAACAGCGCTTTTGCGCAAGACATTGCAAACGCAGAACCTGCCACCACCGAAGCCGAAGCCGAAGACTACATCATCAGCGAAGACGAATTGGCCAATTTGCGGGCATTGGACGGCGATGCTGTCGAAACGCCAACCGCACGTGCCCCAGACGCATCCGCTGACTTCGCCTTCGAGGATGATTGGGACGAGGCCCTTGATGGTGACGAAGCTGGTTTAGCCGAAGCGGCCGAAGAAGATGCGGCCCTGCCCGAGGATGACACAGACGTCAACATTGAACCAGCTGCGATGGACGCGACCACCGCAGTCGATCCGATGATTGAAGAAATTGACAATGTCTATGACGGCCCAGACGATGGCCCAAATCTTGCGGCCACCTCTGGTCCCTCTGCAAAAGCGCTGCGTGCCCGTGCGCGGGTTATCAAGATGCGTCGGGATGATCTTGAGGCTGCACCCGCACCCGTTGCCGCTTTGGATACCACGTCATCCGATGTCGCGGCGATGCTGGCCGCAGATGCCGAAGCAGATTTGCGCCGTGAATTGCGGGCTTTGCAACAGCAGTCCTTGGACATCACAGCCGCACAAACTGATAACACCGAGGATATAGCTGACACCTATGATAAAGCTGGCCCTGAAGATGAGGCTGGCCCTGAAGATGACGCGCGCCAGCGTCTTGACACTGCGGGCGAAGCCGCCGTATCGCGGCTGATTGAACAGACCAACGAAGCCATGGCTGTGCCAGAAAATCGCCGCCGTTTGTCAGCCATCGCGCATCTGAAGGCCGCTGTTGCAGCAACCGTCGCAGACCGATTTACCAAAGGTGGCGCCGCCCCAAAAGAGGTGGAGGCCAAACGCCTTGACCCCTACCGCGAAGATTTGGCCCGTGTGGTGCGCCCACAGCATCCCACACTGTCCGACGATGCCCCGCCAACACTGCGCCCGGCACCGCTTGTGCTTGTGTCGGCGCAGCGTATTGACCGCCCGCGCACTGCACCGACCGATGGCGCACCCACTTTGTCCGCAGTGCCAAACAGCCCGGTGCGCCCGCGCCGGGTGACATCTGCAGCACTTGCCGTTGATCCAACCCCAGAAACCGTTGAGGACGAAGACAATGAAACTGCGAACGTCTTTTCGGATGCCCGCGGATTTGCCGAATTTTCTGAACGCCTTGGGGCCAACAGCCTGGCCGAAATACTAGAAGCGGCGGCAGCCTATTCGGTTTGCATCGAAGGGCGACCCTACTTTTCGCGGCCCCAGTTGATGAGCCAGATCGGCGCCTTATCTGCCGACAGCGAATTTTCGCGCGAAGACGGCTTGCGCACATTTGGCGCAATGCTGCGCGAAGGGCGTATCCAGAAAATCAAGCGCGGCCAGTTCGTTCTGACCGAAGGCTCACGCTATCTGGCAGAAGCGCGCGCTTTGGCGGGCTGAGGTTGCTGTGAATTGGCTTCAGGCAGAGGGCGTATCGTCCTGTGCCTTTTGCAATTCCGGGTCGATCTGCCCGATGCCGCGAAATACGTGGCGAAACGGTATGGCCCAAAGCACGCCCAAACCCAGATAAATCAGCAGCTCCACCCAAAAAGCCGGGCGATCCAGCAAGCTGACCACGCTGACCGCCACCACGATATAAGCAGGCAATCCGACCAGCAAGATCAACAGGGAAAAGCCGCGCCGCGCTTTGTAACTCAGGGTCATCTGCGTCTCCTCACGCTATCTTTTCACCTCAATCGGCGAAGGGGTCAGTGACCAGAATCGTATCTTCGCGTTCCGGTGATGTGGAAACCAGGGCGACCGGGCATTGAATCAATTCTTCAATACGTCGCACATATTTGATTGCCGCCCCCGGCAATTCGGCCCAGGACCGTGCGCCAGCCGTGTTTTCCGACCAACCTTCCAAGTCTTCATAAATTGGCGTGCAGCGCGCCTGATGGTTGGCCGCTGTTGGCAGATAATCCAGCCGCACCCCGTCCAGATCATAGCCCACACAAATCTTTAGTGTTGGAAACCCGTCCAGCACGTCCAGCTTGGTCAAGGCGATGCCCGACACCCCCGATGTCGCACAGGTTTGCCGCACCAGAACCGCATCAAACCAGCCACACCGCCTTTTGCGGCCTGTCACTGTGCCAAATTCGTGCCCACGCTCGCCCAAACGCTCGCCGTCTACATCGAACAGTTCCGCCGGAAACGGCCCTTCGCCGACGCGCGTGGTATAGGCCTTGACGATCCCCAGCACGAAATCAATCGCCGTTGGCCCAAGGCCAGTGCCGGTTGCCGCCTGCCCGGCAATCACGTTGCTGGAGGTGACAAAAGGATAGGTGCCAAAATCAATATCCAGCAAAGCTCCCTGCGCGCCTTCAAACAAAATCCGTTTGCCCGCACGGCGCGCTTCGTTCAACACCTTCCAGACGGGTTTCGCATAGGGCAGCACTTGCGGCGCTATTTCGCGCAACTGTGCGATCAGCGCATCCCGGTCGATCGGCTGGATCCCCAAGCCCCGGCGCAACGCATCGTGGTGGCCCATCAGACGGTCAACGCGTGTTACCAGCGTTTCGTCATCGGCCAGATCCGCCACCCGAATGGCACGCCGCCCAACCTTGTCTTCATACGCAGGCCCGATGCCGCGCCCGGTTGTGCCGATTTTCGCGATGCCAGTCTGGCCTTCGCGCGCGCGGTCAAGTTCGCCGTGGATCGGCAGGATCAGCGACGCATTTTCCGCCAATATCAGATTTTCTGTCGTTATTTCAACGCCCTGCCCGCGCAGCTTTTCAATCTCCATGACCAGATGCCACGGGTCCACCACCACGCCGTTGCCAATGACCGACAGCTTGCCTCCCCGCACAATCCCCGACGGCAGCAACGACAGCTTGTAGACCTTGCCATCAATGACCAGCGTGTGCCCGGCATTATGCCCACCCTGAAACCGCGCGATCACATCGGCGCGCTCGCTTAGCCAATCGACAATCTTGCCTTTCCCCTCATCACCCCATTGGGCACCGACGACGACAACATTGGCCATGACAGATCCTTGCGATTTTGGTGAAACCGTGCGTCATATAGCGACCAAAGCCCATGGGCGAAACCGCTAAATGAACGGCAGGTGCAGATGTTCTTGTATATCACTTTGGGCACCAACAACCTGACCGCCGCGAAACGGTTCTATGATGCCGTGATGCCGACGCTTGGAATTGTGCTGCGCGAACAAGACGCCGATGAAATCGGCTATGGCCCCCCGTCCCCAGACCGCATCCGCTTTTGGGTGACCAAACCCTATAACGGCCAGCCGGCCACCAATGCCAACGGCGCCATGCCCGCCTTTGTGGCCCCAAGCCGCGCTGCGGTGGATGCGTTTCACGCCGCGGGCTTATCTGCCGGTGGCACAGATGAAGGGGCGCCGGGCCTGCGCCCATACGGCACAAATTTCTACGCCTGTTACCTGCGCGATCCGGATGGCAACAAGCTGTCCGCCGTGTGTGACACCGCGCCGTAACTTCTGCACATCTCATCCCCCCCTAGACAGCGGCCCCGCCCTTTGGCACCAAGGGGCCAATCCGCAGCAGTCTGAGGCATATCATGGGCATTCTTCTTCGTTGGCTGGGCGCGTTCTTGCTGCTGACGGCCACCTTCAACCCCACGCCGTTTAACTTTGTCCATTGGGCACAAGCCAACTGGCAAACCCAGATGCCGCTGGCCGTGCTGTTGGGCCTGCTGCTGGGCGTGGGCTATATCATCTACGTCGGCGCAACCTTCCGTTCCCTTGGCGCGTTTGGCATGATCGTGGTTGCCGCCCTGTTTGGGGCCGTTATCTGGGTGCTGATCGACTACGGCGTCCTTGCCCTCGGTAACACCAACCTGACGGTCTGGCTCGGCATCCTTGCACTCTCGCTGATCCTTGGCATCGGCCTGTCATGGTCCATCCTGCGCCAACGGCTGTCGGGCCAGGCCACGGTGGACGAGGTTGAAAGCTGATCCGCACACCTTGCCCCAAGGGCTTGCAGTGCGCGCCGCATCCGCCTAGATAGGCGCGTCACCTCAAGGAACCCCTGCGCCCATGGAAAATATCGTTCTGTCCATTCACCTGATCCTGGCCCTTGTCCTGATCGGCCTTGTGCTGCTGCAGCGGTCTGAAGGCGGCGGCTTGGGCATGGGTGGTGGCGGCAACAATACCACCTCCGGGCGCGGCGTCACCTCGGCCCTTGCCAAGGTCACATGGGTGCTCGCGGCGGCTTTCATCTCTACCTCCATCGCGCTGACGATCATCGCGGCGTCCCGGTCCAGCACATCTTCGGTGATCGACCAGATCGGCGGCACAGTGCCTGCCCCCAAAGTGCCCACCACGCCGCTTGGCACCGGCACAGACCTGTTGCCCCCGGCCCCTGCAGATGCACCCGCAACACCGCCGCGCGCAGCCGACTAACCACCACAATCATTAGACGCACCCCGATAGTGCATGACAGCATCTAGCGGTCGTGTTGCGTTTTTGCGCAAGACCAGCTACATCTCAATCCCCGTGATGCAGCGATTCTTTTACCCCGATCGCAGCCTTTTTTTTACACGGGAGCCCACCATGGCGCGCTATATTTTCATCACCGGCGGTGTGGTGTCCTCGCTTGGAAAGGGCCTCGCCTCGGCTGCCTTGGGTGCGCTTTTGCAAGCCCGGGGCTTCACCGTGCGCCTGCGCAAACTTGATCCATACCTGAACGTCGATCCCGGCACGATGTCGCCGTTTGAACATGGCGAAGTATTCGTCACCGACGATGGGGCGGAAACCGACCTTGATCTGGGCCATTATGAACGCTTTACCGGCGTCCACGCCCGCAAAACGGATTCAGTCTCCTCCGGGCGCATTTATTCCACCGTGCTGGAAAAGGAACGCCGTGGCGACTATTTGGGTAAAACCATCCAAGTCATCCCCCACGTCACCAACGAGATCAAGGATTTCCTGCGCATCGGCGAGGATGAGGTTGATTTCATGCTGTGCGAAATCGGTGGCACCGTGGGCGATATCGAAGGCTTGCCGTTTTTCGAGGCGATCCGCCAGTTCATCCATGAACGCCCGCGCGGCCAGTGCATCCTGATGCACCTGACCCTGCTGCCCTACCTCGCGGCATCTGGCGAATTGAAAACCAAACCCACCCAGCATTCGGTCAAAGCGCTGCAAAGCATCGGCCTTGCCCCGGATGTGCTGCTGCTGCGCTCCGAACACCCGATCCCGGACAAGGAAATGGAAAAGATCGCCCTTTTCTGCAATGTCCGCAAAGGGGCAGTCATCGCCGCCTATGATCTGAAAACCATCTACGAGGCCCCGCTTGCCTACCACCGCGCAGGGCTGGATAGCGCCGTGCTGGATGCCTTTCAGATCAGCCCCGCCCCGCGCCCGAACCTTGATCGCTGGACAGATGTGATGGACCGCCTGACCCATGCCGAAGGCGAGGTGCGCGTCGCCATCGTCGGCAAATACACCCAGCTGGAAGATGCCTATAAATCCATAGCCGAGGCGCTGACGCATGGCGGCATGGCCAACCGCACCCGCGTCAAAGCCGAATGGATCGACGCCGAGATATTCGAGCGCGAAGATCCCGCGCCGTATCTGGAACCCTTCCACGCCATCCTCGTACCCGGCGGCTTTGGCGAACGCGGCACCGAGGGCAAGATCAAGGCGGCAAAATACGCCCGCGAAAAGAAAATCCCCTACCTTGGCATCTGCCTTGGCATGCAAATGGCGGTGATCGAGGCCGCGCGTAACTTGGCAGGCGTCGCCGATGCCGGTTCAGAAGAATTCGACGTTGAGGCAGGTGCAAAACGCTTCACGCCCGTGGTTTACCACCTGAAAGAATGGGTGCAGGGCAACCACATCGTGCAACGCAAAACCGGTGATGACAAAGGCGGTTCCATGCGCCTTGGCGCCTACACCGCCATCCTGAAATCCGGCTCCGCCGTGGCCCGCATCTACGGCGCGCTGGAAATCGAAGAACGCCATAGGCATCGCTATGAGGTGGACGCGAAATATATCAGCCAGCTGGAAAAATGCGGGATGGTGTTTTCGGGCATGTCGCCCGACGGCAAACTGCCAGAAATCGTGGAAGTTCTGGATCACCCGTGGTTCATTGGCGTGCAATTTCATCCGGAACTGAAGAGCAAACCCTTCGCCCCGCATCCGCTGTTCGCGGATTTTGTACGGGCGGCGGTGGAGGGGGCGAGGTTGGTGTGAGGGCAACCGCCTATCTTGACCAGAGTGTCCTTGGAAATCTCGACCATCAGTCTGTTTTGCAATCATTCACAGAATTAAGGCAACGTGGGCTAGTGCCTGTTGTCTCGCATCATCATCTGACCGAAATTTGCTTGGGTTCCGCCCCCGAGCGCTATATTGAACGGCTTCGCAACTTGAATCCTTTGTTTCTGTCGCTAGAAAAGTCAGCGACTATGCGGGGTGCCGGGAATGTAGAATTATCTGAAATTGATCCAGCATTCGAAATTGAATGGCACCGTGACCATGTGGGCTCGCTGGAGGAGACTTATCTTCGTTCACTGTTTCCGCTGCTCAAGATGACTGGTGGTTTGGTCGATACCGATGCTGCAGAAATTCTTGACGACTATATTGTTTCTATGAAAACAGTCGTATCCGCAGTTTTTGTGGATAGTAGCTTTCTTGTGCGGACCTTAGGCGGATTGCTTCTAAGGAATAAATTGTTGCGCGCGGAGCGTGAGATACGACAAAGTTTTGCATCTATAGACTTCGCGACTGAAGCTCAAAAGGTTGGCGAGGTTAGGCAGCGGGTTATTGATCTTGGTAACATCACCCAGATTCCTGCTGAGCAAGTCATAGATGCCGTTTTAGATCAATTTGACCCGGCTGATAGAAGAGTATTCCAAGAACAGTTTCCGCGAGGTTTTGCCAAGGGAAAATCAGATCGAGCCAGCGACCTGACAGCTTTCGCATTCACGATGTTCACGTTTGGCGCAGTATCCGGTAGCGGCAAAGCACTTCGAACTAAAATGGAAACGAAAAAGCAGCCTTATCGCGCCCAGTTTATGGACTGCCTACATATCGGTGAGGCAAGTTTCTTTGACGCCTTCATTACATGCGACGAGGGTGCCCATCGACTAGCGGCTGCCGTATACAGCTACGCAGGTCTGTCAACCTGTGCCATCAAACTGGCGCTAAATTCAGCGTCGTAACGCGCTATCAGAATGGCTATCGCGAGCCGTAGGGCGAGTGGTTCCGCCCCTTTTGCGCAGGTTCACCCACCATCGACACGCCCCCCCCACGCCACATATCAGAACCACGCTCCCCCTCCCCCTTCGTGGGGAGGGCTGGGGTGGGGGCCTTTCCCACCATTTACCGCACAAAATATTCCCGTAAAATACGCAATAAATGCATACCCACCCGGCCCCCCCCATGCGCCACGTCATCCTCGCCCTGATCCTGCTCGCCACCCCCGCCACTGCCGACCCGCTTACCGGCAAAACCTACATTATCGAGCTGTCCTCCAGCCAATATGCCAGCGGTTATGGCAATTATCTGATCCCGCCACTGGCCGCAGTCATGGCGAAATCGGGGTTAACCGCCAAATCCGGCCCCGGCGCGGATGTGGTGGTTAATATTATGACCGACAGCGATGTCGGGCGTTGGGTCGGCACAGGCGCGGGCCGAGTTTGGATGTACACCATCTCCGCCACCATCGGCATCTCACCCGAGGCTTACGCCATTCCCTATGACGGCACCCCAGCCTTTGGCATCACCGCAGCCCTGCAAACCCCCAACCCCGACAGGCAGCCTGAAATGGACTGCCTGATCAAACTCGCCGCACGAACCGCCCTGAAAAATTACCGCGAAACAGGCATCTTCCCGGTTGATGGCAGCAGCTGTCTGGTGCGCTGACGCATGTTCAACAGGTCACACGCCCCGCCCGCAAGTACACCCACCTAAGCCTGACATCCCACACCACACCACAGAACCATGCTCCCCTTCGCCCAAGTGGGGAAGGCTGGGGTGGGGGGCCTCCCCACCAACCACCACACCAAAAACCCTTAAAATTTCCTTAACAAAATCAACAATACCCATATAATACAATAGCATACCAGCCATCGCACGCGTGCGATCCAGCTTCAAAAATTCCGAAAAAATGGCGGACCCAGAAGGACTCGAACCCTCGACCTGCCGATTAGAAGTCGGCTGCTCTATCCAGCTGAGCTATGGATCCTTTGAGGTTGAATTTCCACTATTTTAGTGGCTGGCAACATCATGAATGTTGGATTAATCTGCCTTTGGCGAATATTCAAGCGTGCTTGCGGTCGGGCGTTACCAAATGAGGCCTATGGTGTGTTTTCGCCCTAACAGTTGATCCGCCCGCGCATTTCACCGCTGTCGCCTTGCAGGGAATTTTCTGTTAACTTACAACCAGTTACCTCGGGGATCAGGGCGATCATGTCGGCGCGGATGGCTTGGTGTTCGCCGCGTTTGGCGTAGCCGAGGCGGATGATTTCCACGGTTTTTTCTTTCTTGAAAACAACGTATTGGCGGCCATTTCGCGCAACTTCAATCCGCTCTGCCCCAAACATCGAGGGCGTGGGTTGGGCACCGCAAGCGGCGAGGAAAATCAAGGGGATAAGGCGTTTCATGGGGGTAGTTTGACGGCTTAGGGTTAAGGCTTAGTTAACGTCTTGCTGGCGTCTTCTTTGCGTCTTGATCGCGTCTCTACGCGCGCCCCGGTCAGATGGGGTTAAGGTTTGGCTGATCCAATGGCCCAAAGCCGGAGAACGCAGATGCCAAAGCCGCCGTCACAAACCGCCAAACAGCGCGAACAGACCACCTATATGATGGACGTGATGCGCCGTCTGGAATGGGATTTGCACAACGCGGTGGAACTGACCGGGCGCATCCCGGAAGCCTGGCACGAGATTGCATCGGCCACGCCGCGCACGGCACGGGTGAAGGTGAACCTTGGCCTTGATGCCGATGTTGTGCGGTTTTTCAAATCCATGGGCGACGGCTACGGGCCGCGCATCAATGATGTGCTGAAAAGCTATATGCATGCACGGCTGGCGGGGCTGATCCGGGGGGCGGAAACCCGCAACCACTATCGCCGCCGGGCCGAGTATTTTGACGGACAAAAACCTGCGTTTGGCGAGGTCGCACAGGCCTTGGGTGAAGCGTGGGAGGATGTGGGGCCAGAGGTGGCCGACAAAAACCGTGTCGCCGTAATGGAGATTTTGCAACGCCGTTACGGCGAGGAGGGCGTGCCGGAGGAGGCGGAAAGCGGCATCAGGGTGCGGTAGCAGTGTGGTCCCAGTTTGATTGCCGGGAAATCATGTCTGGCTGGGGGAACCGATGGGCGCACGCTGCGTTATAAATCTGAACCCCAAAAAAGGACACGCCATGAAATATCTGACCCTGCTACCGCTGCTGGCCCTGATGATCCTGTCGGCTTGCGAAACTGTTGAAGGTGCTGGGCGTGATATCACCACCGCTGGTGAAGCGATTACCGCGGAATCGAAGGATGCCCAGACCAAGTATTGAGCGGGCCGGGTATTGAGGGGCCGGATATTGAGCGGGCATTTACGGGGCATTGGCCATGGAAAGGCAGAATGATGCATAAAAGAGTTTTGGGTCTTGTGGCGCTGATAGCGCTGGTCGCCATGTCCGGCTGCGCGCCGTTGCTTATTGGCGGCGGTGCTGCGGTTGTGGCCGATGAGGCGATTGAGCAGGAACAGGGCGGCGACGGGTTGTTTTAAGCATCACGATTGACTCCAGCACAATCGCCCCGGCGCAGGCCGGGGCCTCGGCGGGCGAGGTGCAACCGTTCGACATTAAACGGGCGAGGCCCCG